>JALLOM010000090.1 GCA_027717865.1 Acidobacteria bacterium AH-259-O06
CTTTGATCAGAATGGAACTCCCAGCCGGCGCGAAGAGAGTCGCTTCAAAGCTACCGTCCTTGCCTGCCTCGGTCCATGTGAAGTGCCCCGTATCCAGCGTCACAACAATTACATAGCTTCCCACGGGGACCGAGCCGGCTCGTCCGGTCACCGTAACTTGATTCGCGGTGCCGGGAGCCGACACATCGATCAGAGAAGCACGGGGCGGAACATCAGGGAGAAAGGAAGAAGGCCCAGCCCTGACCTCAATCTGCAAACCACTGACGTTTCCACTTCGGGCATCAACGCGGAGGTGTGCAACATTGTAAGGAGTGGGAGGATTGGCAGTGATGGCATAGAGTGCCGGGTCACCTTCGAACCTAAAAGTACCGCCATCCTCCGTAAATGTGGCAAATTCGCAGGGACGGCAATCTGCAAACTCAAGTTCGACGATTCTCACGAAAACACCCGCAAGTGGTTCGCCACTATCACTCACGATCCTACCGGCGATGGTTACAGCGGTACCTCCAAATTGGGCTACGAGAAGACCCGTGGAACCGACGAGTCCAAGAAAGCAAACACCCACTAAGATTCTGGAAGCTCCTGACCTTGTCTGAGCTGTTGGCCTGTTCACCATCTTCTTTCAGTTCATTCTAGTGACCGGTAGTGTGGCGAATTCCCCGGGGCTGACGCGGATGGCCGTGCCAACCACCGGCATACTTGCTCTCACTTCCAGCGTACCCCGGAAATTGGAAAAGTCGATCTCTTTGCCTGCGAAGATTTCCTCGGGGAATTGGGCGAGCTGGCCATGAGCCGAAAGGGTAACAGAGGCGCTTCCGTTGGGGACCGGTACCCCATCAGCATCCCGTAAGGTCAACGTGATCTCGACCGACGAAGATATCGGATTGGCTAAGGCCACTCCCGTCTGCACCTGACGTGAAGCATCCGATTCGATCGGCACCAGGAATCTCGCCATCCGATCGACACTTCCCACACCGGCCGCGCCGAAGTTGCCAGCAAACAGAATCGTTCCGTCCACGGGAAGAGTCGAGGTGAGCTGCACCGATCCTACCCTCAGATCCCCCAAGCCGTCGGTGCCGTAAAAACCTATCCCTCTGGGGGGAAGGCTAAAGTCGAAACTGCCGTTTTGAACAGTCCCGTTAATATCCACTGAAAGGGGATTTCCGTCGCTCAGAAACAGTTTGGCTGTTCCGCTTGCCGCCTGGGTGAGGGAGGGATTGACCAGGATCAAGGTCGAAGTGATTCCCTGACCGTCTCCAAACTGCGCAAAGTGGAGTATCCTGCTCTTGGTTGTGGGGTCAGTAACGGGAAGGGTGGCGAATTGCCCGGGGCTCACTCGTATGGCCATGCCCATAATCGGCTCTGGGGAACTCACGTCTATGCTCCCCCGGAAACTGGAAAAGTCGATCCCCCTGCCTTCCAAGATCTGCTCCGGGAACTGAGCCAGTCGCCCATTGGGAGATAGTGAAATCGAAATGCTCCCATCGGGTACCGGTGTCCCGTCGGCCCTGCGCAGGGTCACAATCACCTCCACGTTAGAATCGCTCGGATTGGCAAGGGCCAGCCCGGTTTGGACTCCTTCGGAGGTGTCTGATTCAATCGGAACCAGAAAATCCGTTATGGACCGCGCGGCTCCCACCCCAGCCACCCCGAACTCTCCGGCAAACAGAATCGTTCCTCCCAAGGCAATATTGGAGGTAAGCCGGGCCGATCCCATCAGTAGATCTCCAACACCGTCGGTTTGATAAAACCCCGCTGCTGCGGCAGGAACCTTGAAGGAGAAGCTGCCTTTCTGGGTCTGGCCATTTATGGCCGTCGCCAGTGCCTTCCCTTCACTGTCAAACAAACTGACCGTTCCCGTCGCTGGCTGCGACGAAGAGGGGTTGACGAGAATGAAGGTTGAGGAAATGTCTTCCCCGTTGCCAAACTGGGCGAAACCTTCAACTGGAATCTCGTAGGGCAGTGCCAGCAGAAACTGGACCAAGTCCTGCAACTGGTCCGTGGTCAAATGTGAGGTTACACCGTGGCGATCCTCTGGATTATGCGCTGTCAACACGTCCAAGAGGATCTCCGCAGTACCATCATGCAGATAGGGAGCCGTTTGGTAAATACCCCTCAGCGACGGAGTATCAAAGGCGCTACCTTTGGCTTCCAGTGGACTAGTTGCTGTGCCTACGTCGTGCTTTTGCAGGTCGGTGTAAAGAGGGGGAATGTGGCAGCTTGCACAGGCGGTTTCCTGCGAGAGAAAAAGGGCTTGTCCTCTTTCCGCTGTCTCTGTCAGCGTACCATCCGGAGTGAGGTTTGGGTTGGGACCGAAAGTCAGCGCGCGCATGTAGACGGCTAAGTCATCCAGATCCTTGGATCTTCCCGCGTTGGGTGGCCCTTGGTCGCAGGCTGGATCACAGTTGAGCGGGCCACTGGCTAAACCTGTTCCCGCCTGACGGTTTCGAATGGTGGCTTCAACGTCTTGCAGTTCATCCAGATCGCCGGACCAGTGAATTGGCAAGGTGTCTTTGACTCCGCTCAAGTTGGGCGTATTGCGGGGTCCGTCCTTAGAAAACCAGGTGCGGCCATCCATCTTCGCGTCGAAGTGACAGGTGGCACAGGAAATCCATTGATCCTTGGCCATGTCTGCTCGAGCGGAGGTGTTAAAGAGGATTTTGCCATTGAGGAAATCCGGTGGGAGCGGAATCTGTGTGAGCACGATTTCCCCAACAACCTGATCAGTTAGGGTCTCAATGATCGAGACGGTGCCACGAAGTGTGTTACTTACGTAGAGGGTTTTCTCATCGGGTGAAAGAACAACGCCACGCGGATTGTCTCCCACCTCCAAGTGGGCCACAGCAGAGCGAGCATTTAAGTCGATGACGGAGATGTCGTTACTACCCGCATTGACCACGTAGAGCTTGCCCGAAGATGTGAGTGCCGCATCCAGCGGAAGGTTGACAGGCATATCCACGATATCCAGAAAGATCCGTTTGCTTCGCAGATGTTCGCCCGTACTCAAATCCACTACCGAAACGACAGGGAACACGGTGGTGTCAAATAGCAATGCTTGATTTGTTGCGTTTGAGCGCGTGTGAGGCAGGTAGGCCAGTTCACTCGCAGGATCCAACAAGATGCTTTGTGACACATTGGAATCCGGGCCCGTGGATATCACAGCTTCAACATTGAAAGTATCTGTATTAACGATGCTCAGTTTTCCGCTCTGGAAATGAGTCACATATAAGGAGCGTTCGTCAAGAGACAGTGCCAGTCCCCGGGGTCCGGTTTCGACCGGAATCGTGGCCAGGGTGTCCCAGGTAGACTGGTCGATAATCTGAACCGTACCCGAGCCCGTATTAGCCACATACACCCGCCCGCCCTGGCCAACGACGACGCCAAACGGCTCATCCCCCACAGGCAAGTTGGTGATGAGCTCCCCTGCCTCCAGATCCACCACGGAAACGGTGTCGTCGTCTTTATTGGTCACAAATGCCCACTTTCCCGATGAATCAAGGCTAAGAGTCTGGGGATTTGAGCCGACAGGGATTTCCAGCGTGACCCTGAGCGAGGAGATATCCACTACGGATAACGAGTTGGAGTCTGGATTGATTACAACAACGTGCTGTCCGTCGGGTGTGATTGTAATGGGACTACTACGAAGTGCTCCAGCAGCCTGAAGAGGCGTCGACCATATTCCCAATGCCAGTGGCAAGAAACTGGCGACAATCAGGACAAATGTAGACCGGCTCATTTCCGTTGGTTACAAAGTTGAGAAACACTGATGGTCGTCCCGACCATAAAAGCCCCCTCCTTCTAATTGTACAAAAGAAATTGTCTCTAAGTGATAAACCTACAGGGAGTTGAAGGCAATCCTAGATGGATTTATATATTAATCCGAAAGATGGATGGGGCGATTCTGCCTACGATATAAAGGCGTCCAATCAGGGCTCCAAATTCATCCGCCACAGCAGATCTTGGAAGCGAGGGTCGGAGCGGAGGTACATCACTTGGCAGCTTTGAGCTCCGGCAGGACGTTCTTCATGACCCAAGTTTGCGAACCCAAGTCCCGCCCAGCAGTGAAAGCAATGCGTTGCCCATCGGGATGAATTGGAGCCCTGAGCAGCAAGAAGTCGTAGACGCGATCAACGGATACTTGGATGCCTGGAATCGGGAGGACGCGGAGTTGGTGGCATCGTTTTGCGATGAAGATTGTGACCGAATCAATGCCCGTGGACAGGTTTTCAGAGGTCGGTCCGCGATCTACGAGCTGTACCGACGCTTCTTCGCCGATCCCAACATAGAGCGCAGGCTCACCTACGAGATCATTTCCGGGGCCTTTCCGCCCGCCACACGCTTTTCGTCAGCGGCTCTGCCATCCCCCTCCAAAAAAACCGAGCGCTCTCCGATCTTAGGAACTGGCGCCGATGCGAATCAGATAGAGCTGACGGGTGGGCCGGGGCTCGTCCGTGAGGGAGGAGAAGAGAATCCCGTCGCTGGAGCGGTTCCACTTCGGGGCGGCGTCAATGCGCAGCGGGCCACGGGTGAACCCCTTCTGGTCGAACCAACCCGTTCTGGCCCAGGCGCCGTCCGAGCGCCGGTAGACGGTGTAGGCCGTGCGCGAGCCCGCTTCCGTCCGAGCGCATCGTCACGGGAACGTTCACGCGGCGGTGGCGGTCGTTGAAGTTGCCCCGGACGAAAAAGAAGATGCGGTCCCCGTCACGGTTCCAGAGAGTGTGGTTGATGAACAGTGGTGTCTCGGTAATCTGGGGATGGCGCTCGACAAGCATGTCGCGAAGCTGGCGAAAGGAGACAAGCAGCTCCTTTCTTCCCGAGTCGACTTCGATGCGGAACACCCCGTCGTCGTCGGGGTGAATCTCACCGGCGCTCCAGTCGTAAGCGCCGGGGTACTTTATTCTCTCCCGCTATCTCAGGACCACCTCGGCCGATTCCCCTTCGACCCGGATCTGGGTCCCGTGCCGACGCGAGATGTCGGCGAGCCGGCCCAGGATGGCGGCAGCTTCACCGCCCTGCGCCAGATAAGGCGCGCCGCGCCCCTCGCCGTCCATGGCCAGAGCCAAGGGTTTGAAACGGACTGCGGCGACCCGGCCGTCGACGAACTCACAGTCGACGACGGCGCTATACCACGCTAGGGGACCGTAGCGGTCCACGGAACCGCGGGACTGGAAGATGAAGTTGCCCAGACCGTAGAGGATGAGCCGACCCTTGTAGATCTCAACACCGTGCAGGGCGGGGTTCCCGTGAGCGACGTAGATGCTCGCACCGGCATCGATGAGCTGCCGGGCCCAACCCTCCATCCAAGCGGGAGTATCGAAGCGATCGATCCGTCGCTCGCGGCCCGGCGGTCCGTCCACGCCGCGCCTCTCGCCCCAGTAGTGGTTGTGCTGGTACGCGATCACAAAACGGGCCCGGCGGGCAGCCTCCCGGACGGCCCGCAGGATTCGGTCCTTCTGGTCGGGATTGAGCGTGCCGTCTTGCCTGAGTTCGAGGAAGTTCACGCCGGTGCGATCCGGGCCCGCCCAGGTCTCCGGTTTCAGCTGGCCCGCGCCCGATGCCATCGCCACGAGCGCGACCTTTCCGGCACTCGTGTCGAGGTACCCGGCGGCCGCGGCTGCATCCGCGTTAGCGCCGGTACCCGCGCGGGCGAAGCCTCGCTTGTCGACCTCCGCGATGGTCGTCAAAACGCCCTCGGCGCGCAGATCCCAGGCGTGGTTGTTGGCCAGGGACAGCATGTTGAAACCCATGTCCTTGAGGCAGTCGAGTACGGCGGGAGACACCGGAATGACCGTTTCGGAGCGCGGCTTGACGGGGGCGCCTTTGGGGGCCACTGCCACCTCGAGGTTGGTAAACGCGACGTCGGCGCCGCCGAGGTAGCCGCGGGCCTGCTCGACGCTCTCCGGGGCAAAGGGCCGCAAGTCTTTCCTGATCAGCGCCTGTCCGACCAGCACGACCCGAAGGCTGGGAGAAGCCACCGGCTCGGGAGGGCTGGTCTGGGGGGCGCCGGCGTGCCCCATGGGGCCTGCCATGAACAGCCAGACCGGTGTCAAACCAATGAGTACTGCTGGATAGCGCATGAGACCTCCAAGCAGGAGGGGGAACTCCCTCCAAATCTAAGAAGGACTATGACATTTCCGACGGGCCAGGTTCAACGTTTGCGCTAAATGATAAGCCTTAATCGGTTAGAAGGCAAAATCAACTGGCTTATATACTGACCTAAAACTTAAGGGGAACGCAGTCGTCTTTGTCGAAATCGCTCCTGGTAGGCCCGGGCCCCTTCATCGACGTAGTCTTGGCCGTATTTGAGCATGCGGTAGATCAAGATGGCGAGTTTGCGAGCGGTGGCAAAAATGGCGACGGAGGCGTCTTTGCGCCGGGCGATCCTCCTGAAATAGGCACCCAGGGCGGTATCCGAGTGCTTCAAGGACAGGGCGGCCATGCGCAGCACCCCGGCCACGCGAGTGGCTCCCGTGCCCTTGTTCTTTTTGGGAAGGGGTTTGCCGCCCGAGATGGGCACGCGCGGAGCAAGCCGCAACCAGGAGGCGAAGTGATTTTCATTGGGAAAGCTGTGCAAGTCCAGATCGACTTCGCTCACCACCACTTGAGCCGCGCGCGGAGCGATGCCGTCGATTCGGGTCAGATCGACCCCCGTGACCCGCCATAAGGCTGTGCGCAGGGGTTGTTCTCCACGGCTTTTCATGGCCCTTTCCTTGGCGGGGTTGGGATGGGGTCCAGGTTGCATCTGGACTCGCTCCGCCGGCTGGAGTTCAATCAGACAGCCCATAATTTCTTAGTCATAGGCGGCCAAGATCTTTTCCACTTCGTCGTGCAATTGCAGGGTCATTTGCAGATTGAACAGGTGTTCCTCACGCCAGTTGCCCGTCAGATAGCGGGCAATCTCCGCCGACGACTTTCGGCAGCGTCGATCTCGATGGGCCGCCAGCTGCTTCGGGTCTCGTTCTCCGGCGACGATGGCTCGCACGATCCTCATCCCGGTTTGGCCGGTGATGTCGGCCAGGGCTCGGTGAACCTGGACATTCATCTGATCCAGGGCCTTTTGCATGCGCTGCACGACTCGGGTTCGTTCCTGCGTCAGGTTGCCCCGTTCCCGCAGCAAGGCGCGCAACCGACAAATCGATTCCGCCGCCCGAAAGGAGCCCCGCAGCAGGCCGCAACTGTGCAGCAATTGCAGCCACTGGCAGTCCAGCATGTCGGTCTTGCGCCCGGGCACGTGGCTGAGTTGTCGCGCATTGACCAGCACCACCTCGATCCCTCGAGATTCCAGCAGTTCATACAGCGGGATCCAGTACACGGACGTGCTTTCCATGGCCACCGACTCAATGCCTTGCTCATCCAGCCAATCGGCCAACTCGTTGAGTTCCGGTGTGGTCGTGCCGAACACTCTCACATTGGGTTTGCCTTCCTCAACCGTAGGGCAGGCCACCCAATGCTCTCGGCTTGCCAGATCAATCCCCGCCACATTCGGGCGGATCACTTTCACAGCCGCGGCTCGTCGCCCTCTTTTTCCCGTCTTCCTCTTTTTCCTTCTCACCGATTTCATGCTAACCTCACCTCCTTGTCAGAGGGCGCAGGTCCCGGCCCGAGGTGGCTGTTCTTTGGATTCTGACCTGGGGGAGTGCCTCTGAAGGCCTCACCAATGAATGATGGCCGACTCGGGACCAAACTAATCCTGGGGCAAATCAGCACCAGTGTTTAACGGGTCTTTACTGCCGAGCCTGTGCCCTCGCTCTCGGAGCATAACTCGGCCCTACCCGAACCGAAAGTTTCTTCCTGAATGATCCAGCCGTGCCGGTGGCGCTACTAATCCGAAAGATAGATGGGTCCATTCTGGAGGCGATATTTGTGCTGAAATCACTCCGTTGGCACCAGGCGCTTGAGTTCTTTGAACCAATTGAGAACAACGATGAGTTGCGTCCATCGGTCCCGACTCATCGCAGCTGGTGGTTGCCAGCATTCGCTTCAAGTTGATCATAACCGCTAAGACTCCGCCGACGAATGTCCGTCTGTTCATGGAAAGCCCTCCTTGAGTTAAAGCTTATTTGCCCGCTCGGCGGGCGTCACGCCTGGAGCCCGCGGACGCGCTCTGGGAAGAGTAAGTGGGACGACTCTTGTACAACCGCTGCTAGGTTTTGCCGATGTAGACCTGGTGGACACCCTCGGTCTTACCTGCAAGGGTCAGAGCCGCGTTCACCTCGGTGTCGCCGGCTTCCAGCGTCGCCGCGGATAGAGTGATTTCGGTGTCGCCCGTCCTTACCGGCACTGACTTCTCGTAGCCGCCGATCTTCACGTCGAGTTTGCCGGCCGCTGCCGCGGGCTTGAAGAGGATGCGCATGTCATAGTTGCCCGCCGCCGCGAACCGCACCAACCAGTTGCCCAGCGCGCCCTTCGACCAGTTCTCTCCATGGACCATGCGCCAGTCTTGCCGAGTGAGTACCGTTAGCTCTTCATGGGGCGTGCCGATCTGGATTCTCGGAGGAGCGTAGTTGTCGGGCCGGGTTGAGCCGACATTGTCAAACCAGGCGTCGTATTCGCCCTGCATGCGAGCCACGATCTCTGGCTTGGTCACGGCGAGATTGTTCTTCTCACCCGGGTCGTCCTGGAGGTCGTAGAGTTCGAACGCGGGCTCGGCTGGTGGAGTCTCGCTATTGAAGTCCGGGTGCAGGAGCTTGTACTGTTGCTCGACGGCAGCGAACTTTCGATAACGAACAGGAACGTCGCCGCGATGCCACTGCACGTAGATCGTCCTGTCAGGCCAAGAGACTTCCTGCCCCTTCAAGAGTGGAAAAAAGCTCCGTCCGTCCAACTGCAGATCAGCAGGCTTGGCAGTACCGGTTGCCTCGAGCACCGTCGGCAGAACGTCGTAATGAGCGGCAACGCGGTCAGAGGTGACGCCTGCCGTTAGCTGGGCGGGCCAATGCGCCAGGAACGGGGTGCGGATGCCTCCCTCGTTGACTCCGCCCTTCGCACCTCGCAACTCGCGGACATAGCGAACAGCGGCGGGTCCGTTATCCACCAGGAACATTACGAGGGTGTTCTCATAGGCGCCGTTAGCCTTCAGCCGTTCGAATAGCCGGCCCATATTCTGGTCGACATTCTCGATCATGGCGAACTTCCGTGCCGTCTGATCGCGGAACTTTTCGTACTGCTCGTCCGTTGCCTCGCCGACCATCACCTGCCGGAGGTCCGTCTCCATGTAGGCCTTGTATAGGTCTTCCGGGACATCGTGGAACGGTCCGTGGGGAGCGTTGGTCGGGAGGTAGATGAAACTCGGCTTGCCGGCCTGCTGATTCTTGTCCAGGAAGTCCATCGCAGCATCGAAGTAGATGTCCGTGCAATAACCATTCATCTGCTTCTTCTCGCCATTGTGGAAGAGGATCGGGTCGGTGTACTTTCCTTCACCGCCCGGCGGGTCGGATGGCTGGCCGATGCCGCCGCCGCGGTGGACGAGGACTTCCTGGAAGCCCTGATCCTGAGGCCGAAGAGGGTAGCTGTCTCCCAGGTGCCATTTCCCGAAGATGCCGGTTCCGTAGCCGGCATCGCCAAGCAGCTCGGCCATGGTGACTTCTTCGGGTTCCATCATCGCGCGCCCGATGTAGGTGTCGATGACCCGGGTGCGGTAGTTGTACCGCCCGGTCATCAGGTTTGCTCGCGTCGGCGCGCATACCGGGCTGACATAGAACCGCTCCATCATGGCGCTGCGCTCGGACATCGCATCGAGATTCGGCGTCTTGATGACCGGGTTCCCCATGAAACCGAAGTCGCCGTACCCCTGATCATCGGTCATGACCAGGATGACGTTCGGGCGTTCGCCGGCATCGCCGGCCTGCTGACCGGAGCAAGCTGCCAGGCACAGTACTGCTGCTACAAGAATCCCACAAGATATAGTCCGCATGATTTTCTCCAAAGAACAGATGGACCGCCGCTATGGCGGGCAAAGGGCCTATTCTATCGCAGGCCTTACGACTTCTCGAACCACCTCAATCAGTATTGCTGCCGACCATCCTCCTCACAAGTCACAACCTTAGAGGGTTAGAAGGCAATGTCAACTGATGGCCGTATATGGGAATCCAATTAATAGATGGGGCTGTTCTCCCCGCCATATTTACGTGGAGTCACTCCCCCGTGGGCACCAGCCGCTGGAGTTCTTGGTACCAGTTGAGGACGACGATCAACTCTCTACCGACCGACTCATGCTCACTGGACCCTTCCCGGCCACCCTTAGCTCAATTGTCCACAGAGACCGATTCTTACGCAGTAATAAGAATGTCACGCCACGCCTTACCAACCGCTCCCTTGACCCTCTTTCTCACCCACAATACAATCGCTCCGAAAAAGGAATCCCTATCTCCCTTCCCAGAAGTGGTTTATGAGAATTAGTTCACCTTGTGGTAGCAGTACCGGCCCACGAACAGGTCGATTGTCCCATCGTCTTGGATCGCAAACTCGACTGGTGACCTCAGACCATTTCTCAAAGTGTAGAACTGAGTTGAATCGAGGGTTGGGTCATCCGGGATAAGTGCCACACGAGAGCGACTTCCATCGAAGGGTGAGTGAGTTTCAAGATATAACATTCCGCCTGCTTCGATGACGGTAGCCTTTTGGAGCCCCCGATAAGTTGCGTATTCGCCCGCCAGCTTCTGCATCCGATTCTTGATCTTGAGCGGGGGCAGCGCTTCTTCAGGGTCCTTACCGAGCATAATCGCCAAGATGCTTTGTGCAATTGTCTGATATGGCATTCCGGAGCTGTTCCCCATCATGATCACACCGGCTTTAATCTCGGGAATGAAAGCCATATGGGCAGTTGAAACGATAATCGAGCCTCCGTGACTTATGAGCTTGTAACCCAAGAAATCGGGGTAGATCCTCAGGCCATAGCCGTATCCGTTTCGGCCGTAATAGCCGTCAGTGGTCCGAATGTGCAGCATCTGCATTTTCTCGAATGAGTCCTTGCTGGCCAACCTTCCTCCTGCATACCTACCTTTCTCGATCTGGGCATTCAGATACTTGGTCATTTCGTTGACCGAGCTCACCACCCCTCCGGCTGCCACAAGAAAGCTAAAACCAACGTTATCATCAGGATCCGGGTAAGGGAAACTGGCGGCCTCGACGCTGCCCTCG
>JALLOM010000009.1 GCA_027717865.1 Acidobacteria bacterium AH-259-O06
GAGAGCAAAAACAAAAAGGCCGGTAAGGGGCATCCCCCAGGGGAACACATCCCAGTAGGCAATCCAGTAACCTGCAAGGCAAATGATGCACAGAAACCGGTAGACCCAACGTCACCGTTCCCTCATCGTCCCCGCAGCGCCAGTATTTTCCCCATCATCTTCAAGATAATCAGCAGGTCGAGCCACAGCGACTGATGCTTGATGTAGTAGAGATCGTATTCGAGGGCGATTCGGGCATCTTCGACTGAGTCCACGTGATCCTGATTCACCTGAGCCCATCCGGCCATGCCCGGTCGGACCGCATTTCTCAGCCGGTAGAAAGGAATCTCCTCTTCGAGTTTCTGTTCTTTAATTTGTTGCACCGCCCAGGCCCTCGGGCCGACGGCGCTCATATCCCCTTTGAGGATATTGATCAATTGGGGAAACTCATCCAGACGGGTCGTGCGCACCAACCTGCCCACCCGGGTGACTCTCGGGTCGCGCTTGCTGGTCCAGGGTTTCCCGTTCTTATCGGCGTCGAGCGTCATCGTTCTGAGCTTAAGCGAGTAAAAGACTTTTGCTCCCTTCCCCACCCGCGCCTGCCGGTGCAAAATCGGCCCTGGAGAATCGAGATAGACGGCAAGCGCCAGAAACGGGAAGATGGGCGCATACACCCCAAGGCCGATCAACGCGGCGACGATATCAAATGTCCTCTTGAGGGTGGGGTAAACCGCACCCACTCCTGGGTGATCCAAAGGCAAGGCGATGTACCAGTTATCGCCGATATGCCGAATCGGAACCCTGGCGGTTATCTTCTCATACAAGACAGGCATGAGCGTGACCCGCACCCCCGCCACCTGGCAATCGAAGAGGGCTCTCACCAGTTCTCCGTGCAAGTCGTGTGTCACCGCAAGGACCACCTCAGACACGTTTTGCTCTTTCACAAGTTGCAAAAGGTCCTTCCCCATTCCGAGAACCGGGAGGGCCCGTACCTTCTCGCCGGCACCTCCAAAGCTCCCCGGATCCCAATCGGCCAGCTGGACAAGCCTGCGTTGTTTCTCGGGATCGTCGTCGACAAATCCCAAAATTTGGTAGTGGGGATTCACGTGCTCTCTGATGGTCTGGGCGATGGTTTTTCCCGCCCATCCGGCTCCCACGATGATCGCCTTTCGCGAAAAACCGCGGTATTGGGTGAACCATGCGTACAAGACGCGCCACGTCCCGACCAGCACAAACCCGAGAGCTCCCTGGTAAAGCACCGCCCGCCGCACGAGGGTCCGCTGGGGAGTCGCGAAAAAGAAGAGGGCCATGTAGCTGACTATGACCAGGACAACCGTTAGCGCCAGGGACCTGGATCCCCAGATGAAGTCCCGAGTCTTGGACAGGTTATACAAATCGTTGACTAAGGCTGAAACAACCCACAGGATGGACAGCAGCAAAAAGAGGCCCCACTGCTGGCGGATATAGGCGGCATCGAAAGCAGAGCCGCTCAACTTTGCATGCAACCAAAAGGCGAGAGCAGTCGCCGCATTGACCAGTCCTAAATCGACCAAAAACAGTAGGTTTTTCCGCTCTTTCAGCGCAAGGGACATCGCGAAATTTTCCTCGGGCAGAAGTAGCTTGAGTGCCTGAAACTCAATCGCGTTTACAGCGGCCTTTCACCAAGACGAAGTCCAGTTTGCCAAAAGCTGATCGCTGGGCTACCTCACCTGGGCGGCGGACATGATAACACTTGGCCAGCGGAGTGCGTATATTGTCACTCAGCGCGGGCTCGTGGTGGGAACAATCCTCGTGGTGAGAACAACGTACCAACGACTTCTCGCCCGTTCGTGTTGTGGGGCTTGCGCTACCCGCTCATTGTCGAGGATGTGCTGGTGGCAGGCGGCTGCTGATCGAGGGTATGACGCGGTTGCGGATCGGGATGCGATGCCGCAACCAGGTTGTCGTGACGCGGATGTGGCGGGTGTCCGGACCAGAACGATCAATTGTATTGAGCAGCCCTTCCCGATTGTTTTCGAAGAGTTTCCCCAAAAATTTGGGAGCTTTTGTGATCAACGTCAACTACATTCCCGTAACGCCTCATCTCAAATTCACACTACTTGGTGACTGTTGCCTCATTCAAAATGACACTATTGAAGGGACTGTTGGGAGAAGGAACCAACATCATCCCGTCTCTTTTCTTTGGCATTTGGTTGTTACCTAATTGCGCAACCAAATTCCCCTCCTTGAGGTGTACCCCATTGTCGAGACAAAAATCAGGTTCGATTAAGGTGTGAACCCGGCCTTTGAAAAAATGCTAAACAAGGTGACTCCTCAACATCATCTCGTCTCTTTGTTGTGCGGCATGCTGGTTACTTTTTTTTGCGCCGGCACCCGCCAGACTGTGGAAAAGCCCTGAACAGGAAGGCGCATTCCGGGATCCTCACTCAGAATGGCGCGCCATCTCGATGACCTCGGTCATCTCCTCAAAGGCTCCCCGTTGGCACACAAATCCAGCACGTCTGTGAACCGTACCTATTTCCTCCAAGAAACTGCCTTGCCAAAGGCTCGCCGTTGAACCATCTCAGAGGAGGCCATATCAGGATACCCCTCTCCTGAGACTTCCTGGCGTGACTTGACGGATTCACCCCAGGTCTTGGCGAACTGCCTGACCTTCGACTCAAGATATTCACGTTATCCCTGAGGAAAGGGCTGCTCACGGATTTCTGAGATCATCGGTTCGAAATCGCAGACTTGCAACCGGCTCGGGCGATCCGCCATTTAGCCACGAAACAAACTTTCGGCAGGAACCCAAAATCAATGCATTCTGCAATAGTTCAAGCGAAACCCCACGCGCCCTCAGAATCCTGAGGTCTTAGCATCCCCGGCCCCAAACTTCCCACGGGTGGGCGCGACAACGTGCCATCCGCCGACCACGAGCCGACTGGCTATGTGGGAGCCGATGAATCCGGAGACGCCGGTGAGAAGGACGGATGGCATTTGGAGTCGGAGTCACGATCAGGCGGCGCCGACGTAGGCGCGGATGTCCGCCCGGCACTGTTCGGCCATGCACCCACCCTGCTTTGCGTGGTGCCGGTACCAGGCGGCGGTCCGCTCCACCGCCTCAGCCACGCGCCAGCGGGGCCGCCAACCGAGGCGGGCAACCGCCTTGTCGATGGCCAGACGAAGGACGGCCGCCTCTTGGGGCGCAGAGGCCTGGGCCGCATGCTCCCAGGTTCCCTCGCCCCACACCTTCACGAAGGTGTCAACGAGGTCCGCAACGGGGACATCGTCCCCCGGGACAGGGCCGAAGTTCCAGGCGTCACACAGCGTAGGATCGTCGCTGGCCAGCATCCGAGCTGCCAGTGTGAGGTAGGCCCCGAGGGGCTCCAGGACGTGCTGCCAGGGGCGGATGGCACGCGGGTTGCGAACCGCGACGGGTTTTCCGACCAGGAGGGCCGACACCGTGTCCGGGATGATACGATCCTTCGACCAGTCGCCGCCTCCAATGACGTTCCCTGCGCGAACCGTGGCAAGCTTCACGCAATGCTCCCCGAGGCGGGCCGGGTCGAAGAATGACCGGCGCCACGAGGCCACCATGACCTCCGCTGCTCCCTTGCTGGCGCTGTACGGGTCGTGGCCCCCCATGGGATCGCACTCACGGTACCCCCAGACCTGCCCGGTGTTCTCGTGCCCGGTGTTCTCGTAGCACTTATCACTGGTCACGACGATCACGACGCACGGCCGGCGCCGCACCCGGACCACCTCCAGCAGGGCGAGCGTCCCCGTAGCATTGATCTCGAAAGTCTCCAGGGGCGTCGCGTAGCTGTCCCGCACCAGCGGCTGGGCCGCCAGGTGGAAAATGACCTCCGGATCCGATTGCTCCACCGCTGCCGCGAGGGCGGCCCGGTCACGAATGTCGGCCACGACATGGCGGTCGAGCAACCGCTCAACGCCGCTCACGACGAAGTTGCTCGGCCGGGTCGGCGGATCCAGGGCGTACCCGGTCACCCGTGCGTCCAGCTCGTGCAGCCAGATCGCCAGCCACGAGCCCTTGAAGCCGGTGTGGCCGGTGACGAGGACCCGCTTTCCTCGATATGCGGCTCCCAGACCGTCGAGCAGCTTCATGCTCAATCCCACGCGTCGATCAGGACGCGTGCGGAAGGCACGGAGAACCGTGCGGTCAGGTCGCTGCGGAACCGGTCCACCATGGCCTTTGGACCGCTGAGGTAGTGCGCGGCGGGGCGGTCAGCGCCGACCGCGGCCACAACGTAAATCCTCAACGATTGAATGACTCGATCGACCATATCCGTCTCTCGCTCAAACCATTCCTACCCGATTAAATTGCAAATCAAGGACTCTCAAGATGGACGAAAGTCTGTTCTTTAGGCACCGTTTGCCCCAGCTCGTCTTCAGGTACTTCTCTCTATGCAAAGCATCTGACGAAGACAGGCAAGCTACATAATAGATAAGCTTAAGCGGCCGCCTAGATGACTGATTCCTAATTAACATGTCAGATGATCGAGAGTCCATCCAATCCGTACTTCCAGCGGAAAATCACCGGTGTTTCGTTGACTTCCGCCAAATACTTTTCAATCCGCGCCTTGAGTTCACCTTTGGAGGAGACGACAAGCCCACGCAGAAGGTTTTGGCCATCTTGGCGAAAAAGGCCTCGATCAGATTCAACCAAGAGCCGTGCTTAGGCGTAAAGATAAACTCAAAACGATTGGGAACCTCGGCCAAATAACGCCGCGTTTCCTTGGACAGATGGGCCGAGTGATTATCCAGGATCATCCGAATCTTGGCGCCCGCCGGATAATGCGCATCCACCTGCTTCAGAAATTCCACGAACTCTCGGCTGCGATGCCGGTCGGCCACCAGACCGTGAACCTGCCCGTTCAGCAGATCGATGCCGACGAGCAGACTCAAGGTGCCGTGGCGAACGTACTCGTAGTCGCGCACCCACGAAGGGTACAGATCGGGCAAGGGCGGCAGATCCCGGCCGGTACTTTCGATGGCTTGGATTCCGGGTTTTTCATCGTAGGACAGCAGCGCGACCATCGGCTGGGGACCGGGGCCGGCCTTTTGCAACACTTCGACCTCTTTATACACGCACAGCACCTGCGCTAAGCAGAATACGCTCGTAGTCCCCTATGACTTTATCCCTCGAGAAATGACTCAAGAGATACCTCCGACCGTTCTCACCCATGATCCTGCGGGAAGTATCGGACGTCTTGTACATCCGCAACACTCCCTCTGCTAGCGTGCAGCCACAACCGGGCGAGACCGCGAAGCCGGCCTTGGCGTCACGAATGAGATCTGCGCAGGCACCGTTTACGGCGGCTACGACGGGCTTCCCCGCGGCCATGTAAGCGAAGGTCTTGGTCGGGATGATACACTCAGATAACTTGGAATCGCGCAGAAGCACTAAAAGAGCATCTGCGGATGAGAGGTAAGAGGGCATCTCCGACATGGGCTGCTTCTCCACAAACAGAATGTTGTCCAGGCCGAGTTCCGAAACCATGGATCGAAGCCGATCCCGATCCACTCCATCGCCGACGAGGACAAAAAGGATTTCTTTATAAGAATGCAGCTTGTCCGCGGTGTGGATTAAAGTATCGAGCCCCTGCATCAGGCCCAGGTTCCCGGCGAACATAACCACAAAGCGGTCCTTGATGTTGTACTGGCTGCGGATATCACGGTCGCGGCGGTTTTCACTCTGAAACACACCCACGTCAAACCAATGCGGAGCCACCAAGAGCTTCGATGATGGTACCCCCTTGCCGTGCAGGTTGTCCTTGGCGCCCGTAGTCACCACCAAAACTCTTTCCGCTCGCCGATAGATAATCCGCTCCATCCAATGGAGAATCCGAACCGCGAATACCGGCAACTTCCATCCAGAGGAAAGGATACTTTCCGGCCAGATATCCTGCACATCATAGACAAAGGGGGCTCTCTTTAAATAACTGATGATCAGGGCAGCGATTCCGATAGTGAGAGGAGGGTGCCATACGTAGATAACATCACAGCGCGGGGTCAAGAAAGCGCCGAGAAGGCTGGAGAACATAAATGAAGTATAGTTAAGGACACGTCCTACCGAAGAGCGACCGCGACAGGGAAATTCAAAGGTTCGAAGGACCGGGATGCCCTCTCTTTCTTCTTTTTGAAACAGGGAGAGGCGGAACCCTGGATATAGGGCTCCAGCAGGATAGTGCGGAAATCCGGTTATCACAGAGACGGTGTGTCCTCTGCGTTTTAATTCTTGGGCTAGCTCCGCCGGTTTTGGAATCGGCTCCGGATCGTAATACTGGGAAAGGATGAGCACCCTCAAAATAACTACCCCTGGATTCAGCTCGCGCGAAAGGCTCTCGTTCTAACCCGATCCGCGAGCGCGACGGGAAAAATTATGGAACCCCAACACGATTTTTGCCACCGTACTGGAGACATACCGTTCCGAATACTCCTTTGGCGGCTTCCAAGTGGTCGCTGAACCGAGGGTTACCTCTACGGCATGGCAAATCATACCTGGGTCGCCGCCGCTTAGAATGTTGCTGCCGCACTCTATCGTTTCCGGCCGCTCCGTCACATCCCGAATTGTAACGTTACGGATACCAAAAATGCAACATTCTTCCTGTACCGTCCCGCTGTCCGTTATCACACAACGGGCACTCTTTTCCAAAGCCACAAAATCGGAAAACCCCATGGGTTCGAGGAGCCGCACATCTCCCGAGGGCATCTTCAACCCAAAGCGCTGAATTTTATCGGCTGTTCGCGGGTGTAGACTAACAATCACCGGCTGGCCAAAACGTGACGCAATTAACTCCAGAGCAGAAATCAATTGACTCAAACGCTCCGGGACATCCACATTCTCTTCACGGTGCATGGTTGCGAGAAAATAGCTGTGCGGGGTGATTTGGAGCGTCTTCAGCACCGAACTGGATTCGATACTAGAAGCATAGATCTGAAGCACCTCGTAAATAGGGTTTCCGACGACAAAAATACGCTCTCGTTCAATTCCTTCGCGCACCAAATTATCCTTGCTCCGGTTTGTATATGGCATCAAAACTGTGCTGCAGTGGTCGATAATCCGGCGGTTGATCTCCTCAGGCACGCGATCATCATAGCATCGATTGCCGGCCTCCAAGTGAAACACCTTTATCCCGTAGCGCGCCGCTATGACGCTTGACAGACCGCTATTTGTATCCCCGAGGATCAGTACCCGGTCCGGCTTCCTTTGCTGCATGGCGTCGCCCACGCGACTGAGAATCTGACCTACCTGATCTGGGAAGCTCCCCTCGCGCACACCTAGATATAGGTCGGGCCGGCGCAAGTCCAGCCCGCGGAAAAAAATATCGCTGAGGTTCTCATCATAGTTTTGGCCGGTATGCACCAGCGTCTGCTCACAGAAAGGATCTAACTGCTTGATGACGCAACTCAGCCTAATGATCTCCGGACGCGTTCCAAATATGGTCATCAATTTAAGCTTCATCCCTCTGCAATGAAGCCAGCGCTGATAAGCAGCGAACGCAGGGCCTTTTGGTCCAAAGGGCTATCCTTCGATGAGTATTCTGTAGTTAGGGCGGCTGCTTCGCTGCCTGTCCTCTGAAGCTCAGGTAAGATCGGACGAATGACATAGTACCCATCACGCTCTATCGTTCGAAAGCATTCCTCTTCCGATACAAGAATCTCGTGGATCTTCTCCCCCGGTCGAATTCCCGTATATCGTATCGGGATCTCACGTGTGCCGATCATAGCCGTTGCTACATCCAGCACGCGTGCCGACGGCACGCGGGGCACATATGTCTCGCCCCGCTCTGCTTGGGTTGCTGCGGCAAGAACGGTGTCCACGGCTCGATCAAGACTAAGCAAAAAACGGGTCATCTCCTTCAAAGTGATCGTCACGGGTCCTCCGGCAAGAATCTGCTCCTGGAAAAGAGGAATCACGGATCCCCTGGAGGCCAGCACATTGCCGTACCGCACACATGTAAAGCGGGTTTTGGGAGCACGGAGGTTGGCAGTTATAAAAATCCTCTCCTGGATCGCCTTGGTCATCCCCATCACGTTGATAGGTTTGCATGCCTTATCGGTCGAAATTCCAACCACCGTCTCAACAGGCAATCCAAGCTGTCGGATGACATGTACTATATTTTGTGGCCCGTCAATATTGGTCCGAACAGCCTCGTAAGGAAAGTACTCGCAGGTAGGCACTTGTTTCAGCGCGGCGGCGTTAAAGACTATGTCAACCTCTCGTAATACCGAGGCGAGAGAATCGTAGTCTCGAACATCTCCGATACGGAACTCAAGTACCTTTTCTAAATTGTGATAGATGACTTCGTCAGTGGCGGACTGGAGACACTGATGGTCCAATCGCATAGCATGCTGCTTCGCCTCATCGCGGCTGAAGATGATAACCTTCTCCGGGCTCCCGAATTCATTGCCCAGAATCCTCCGTGCCAGCGCCTGCCCTAACGACCCGGTCCCGCCTGTAATCAAAACCCTTTTCCCGTCTAGCAACATACTGTCCGATTACCTCCTTGTTCTAACCTTCGTACATGGCGCCATCCTTCTTCATCTGGACTAACATAGTCTCCCATGAAGCAGGCTGCCATCCGGTTACTTTCCTAAACCTGGAAGAATCCAGGCTCCTATCGCATGCAAACTCCTCATCCTTTTCGATTCTGACCCCTAAATCGTAAATTTCGTTGATCAGGCACAAGAGGTCGTATTTGGAGATCGGATCCCCTCCGACATGATAAAGGCCGTATAGCTCCCGATGTCTCTCAATAAGATCCCCCACAAGCTCGGAGAGCGCGACTGTCGTAAGCCCGCTGAAAACGGCCTTGGAAAAGCCGCGGCAGCTTTTCCCCTTCTGCGATAAAAACCACTCCAACAGTCCATGCTTACTGTCCAACTCTTTTCCGATAAACGAGGTCCGGAGCGTTAGCGCCCCTTCGCCGCAAACCTCCCCGAGGTATTTGGTTCGGCCATATAGATCCTGGGCATCGCTTACGGACTGCTCGTTATATTTCCCGTTTTGCCCTGAAAAGACGCAATCCGTGCTCACGTGGATTAGGCGGCAACCGCGGGCGCGGCAGATCAGAGCCAAGCGATGGGGTAAAAGCGAATTGATCTCCAAGCTTTGTAACGAATCCTGTGCCTCCCTGCATTGTTTGGTGACTCCTACGGCGTTGACGACAGCGTCTGGGCGGGACCAGGTAATGACCTTCAGGAGATCTTCCGTGTGTCGGACATCCACTTCTCTCAAAACCTTTGCAGGATCAAAAATCCCAAAACGGTGATAGTACGAAGCCGGTTTCCGCACAGTCGCAAAGACGCTGAAGCGGCTCTGTAGGAGCTGATACAATTTGTGGCCGAGCAGCCCGGCTCCACCCAGGATTAAAACCCTCACGGCTATTGTTGCTTAAGATTAATCAGACACAACTGGGGCATCAAACGCCTACAAGGTAATGCGCGCCGCGCGCTTCCACCTAGATGCTTCCATTACTCCCTGACGGTCCTCTGGGGCAAAGTACAGCGCCGCGTCACCGCAAACCTCAACGACAGCCTCAATTCGCGAAGCCCCTACCTCGCCTTTCAGCGGATCGATACTAAGTAACTTCATTCATTTGTCCTGGGTGCTGAATTTTGACCCATAGCGACCCTGACCTGATTAACACCATAGACTGACCACGCTCCGTGAATGAGGGCTTCCTTCTGCGCCTGTCCTGGATAGCTGATTAGGACCGCCCGATAGGTCCCCTTGAATACGAACAGGCTTCCCGCAGCCGCGCCTACGATGCCACAGGTGGTGATTAACTCGCCGATATCGGCTAGCGATCCCGCGCCTCCCAGCACCGTCATCGGCAGCCGAATGGCTTCTCTGACCTTCCTGGCCAACTCCAGGTCATAACCCTTCATCTCCCCGTCTTTGTCAACAGAGTTGATCACGATCTCGCCCGCGCCGAATGCTTCGGCCTCTCGGGCGACGTGGACAGGGGATTTCCCCGTGTTCCTTTGACCATTGTGGGTCCACACCTCGTAGTCCCTGCCAAGAAAGTCCTTCTCAACGTCGAGGACGACCACGACGCTCTGGCTGCCGATCTCCTTGCCGATCATCGACACCAGCCTTGGATTGTCCAGCACTGCAGAACTGATGGCGACTTTCTCAACCCCGAGCCCGATGATTCGCTTTGCCTGCTCCACGGTCTTCACGCCACCGCCATAGCACAACGGCATGCGGCACTCGGCAGCGAACTGCGCGATCAGCCTGAAATTCGGCTCCGTGCTTTGGGATGTCGCATCGATGTCAAGGACGATTAGTTCGTCCGCTTCTTTCTCATTGAAGATCTTGACGGCGTTGATCGGATCGCCGACGTATTTCGGCTCTTTGAAACGAACGGTCTTGACGAGGCCACCGTTGTGGACCAACAGGCAGGGAATGATCCTTGGCCTCAACATGTCACAGCTCCGCGAAGTTCTTCAGAAGCTGTGCGCCGAAGTGATGGCTCTTTTCCGGATGGAACTGCACGCCGTAGATGTTCCCAACGTTGACTGCACAGGTGAAGTCGGTTCCGTAGCTGGACATGGCCGCTATATCCTCTTGCCGCTCGCACCGGAGATAGTAGGAGTGCAGGAAATAGAAACGGGCGTTGGATTCCAGCTGATCGAACAGCTTCGTGTTCGACACCGGCTTGGCGTCGTTCCAGCCCATGTGAGGAAGGAGCAGCTCATCTTGCTGCAATGACTTGAATCCCTTGACGTGGCCGTTGATCCACCCGAGGCCGGGCGCTTGCCCTTCGTCGCTGGAACGCGCGAGGATCTGCATGCCGACGCAGATGCCGAGCACGGGTACACGTTTGCCGAGCACCAGTTCATCAAGCACCTCGCGCATCCCTGATCGATTGAGCAGCTCCATCGCGTGATCGAAGGCGCCCACCCCCGGCAGGATCACCTTCAAAGCGCTCTGCAGATCATCAGCATTCTTCGCAATCGACACCTCGATGTTTAGTCTTTTGTAGACATTGAGAAGTGCCAATATGTTGCCTAGGCCGTAATCTACGATCTTGATCATCTGATGATCGCCCGTTGAATCCCCAGGGCACGCAAGACCTGTATGCCGAGGGAGATCAAGGGCATCGCCGACTTGTAGTCGTGGTAACTCTTGTTCGGCCCGTACAGCGATGCCTGCAACTCGGCGACACTCACGTCGAGTTTAGTGGCGATGTATTCGAAGTCCTGTGCGATCCTGGATTCGTCGTAGGCAGGCTTCGAGATACGTTCCAGCGCCTCTTGCCGCGTCATCTGCTTCGTCAGAATGAGGCTTGAGAAATGCGCCCGGCGTTTGTCATAGCCGAACTTCGTCGGCAGCCAGTAGCTCTCATAGAAGCGCGTAAACCGCGATTCATAGTGCTTGTGGTCGTATCTTTGCCATCCGAAGCGATCCACGAG
This sequence comes from Acidobacteria bacterium AH-259-O06, assembly GCA_027717865.1. Lineage (GTDB taxonomy): Bacteria > Acidobacteriota > UBA6911 > RPQK01 > JADFOI01 > JALLOL01. Next base: position 11,407 of record JALLOM010000009.1, read on the forward strand.
CTCCTGCATCGCCTTTTCCTTGACGTAGGGCACGCAATTCAGCGGCTTTACGACCCTCACGCCCTTCACGTACCTGTAGTAGAGCTTGTACGTGAAGATATCGGCCATGGGGAAAGTCTTCAACGGCCGGGTCCCGAAGCGGCGGTGAATGTCCTTGAGCTGGCGAAGGTCCGATGCGTGGTAGTGCCACTCGAGCGGCTCGCGAACGCACTCGGTCGAATAGTTCGCGCCGGTCAGGATGTACTTGAATCCGTGCTTGGCGGCAAAGTTGTAGAGCGACGCGAAGAACGCATGGTCCTGTGGCGTATCGAGATGAGGAACCTGGGCCTTGAAAAAGGCGAGCTGCAGGTCCTTCATTTCGAGCCAGTCGACAACCTCCGTGTGCAGATCGAGGCCCAGACTGTCCACCAGCCTTTCGATGTTGTGGACGGCTTGTTGCGAGTTCCAGCCAGCATCCACGTGAAAGATCAGCGGACGCAAGCCGAATTTCTCCTTCGCCAGGTAGGTAAGGTAGGAGCTGTCGACGCCGCCACTGATGCCGATCAGGCAATCATGGTCGCGTCCCTTGCCGTCGCACTTGATCTGCTCGGCCTGCTGAAACATCTCTTTCTCGCCTCGCTCGTCGGGATGCCAGTTCGGGAGGATGTTCTTGTAGTAGTTGTTGCAGTAGTCGCACCAGCCCCGCTCGTCGAACGTAATGTTGGAGTCGCTGGTGTCCATGATGCAGTTTGAGCAAATCTGATAGGCTCTTTTCATTTAGGTTTTATCGGGCGCTTTGTAAAATGGTTTCTATGAGAGTCAGTTGCAAAATTCCCGGGAGTTGAGAACGGTCGAGCCGGCATGTGCGATCAAGTCGGTGATGCACTTTCGGCAGTTCCTTCAGCGCAACTTGGCGGCGTTTGGTATTAGTTATCTTTGGTAAACATTTGTTGTAATCCCTCTAGAAGTGTAAACCGAGGTGCCCAGCTCAATGCCAGTTTTGCGGCTGTAATATCAGCCACCGTGTTCATAATCTCTTCCTTGCGTCTCTCGGCAACTGAATGAACCGGAAGGTTTTTTCCCTTAACACATTGAATGATACGAATAATCTCCTCCACAGAGTAGCTAACGCCCGAGCCAATATTAAAAATGTTAATTCCTTGCCGCAGTTCAATCGCTCTCGTAATGGCCTCAATCAAATCACTGATATACACATAATCCCGCTTAGGCTCTAAATCTTTAACGTATATTACCTTGCCGGCATTGACTTGCCGAATAATTGACGGAATCAGAAAGTTTTCGGGCTGATCGGCCCCATAGACATTAAATGGGCGAAGAATAGTGATATTCATGCCAAAACTATCTGAATAAAATTGGCAGGCTTCCTCCGCCAGTTTCTTCGACAAAGCATAGGGGTTACTGGCGACCACAGGGGCGGTTTCAGGAATAGGCAGCGTCACTGGGTTGCCGTACAAGTAAGAACTCATGAAAACCAACCGCGCATTATGTTTTTTGCAATAGTCGAGTGCGGCAACGGTACCCAGCAGGTTGCACTTAATAAATGCAGCGGGTTCAGTCCAACTTTCCGGCACAAAGGTTTTTCCCGCGAGGTGGATGACGACCTCCGCTCTTGGAAATTTCAACCAAGTTGATTTTTCTGAAACATCACCTGATTCACGGTTGGCCTGAAAAATCTCGTGGCCATCTGCGGAGAGTCGCGGGATAAGGCGTTTCCCGATAAAACCGGAAGCACCGGTTACTAGAATGTTAGCCATGGATAAATCGGTTTTTCATACTTCAAAAACTCTTCAATCGTTTGCGTGTAGGCATCGGGGCGGCGAATATCCAGCTAATAGCCATCGAATGTTTTTACATTGACTGTTTTTTGCCTTGAGCAGATCGAGCATCAAGTTGTCAAATCCATATGGAACCGCAGCAGGTAGGTCACAATATCGCGGGAATCACGTCGGGACTCCAAACCTAAATGCTACTAATCGCGGGGGATCACGAGGGGGGGGATCCCAGAAGCCGACTCGATAATTGCGCTTAATGTGGAGGTATAACTTGACGTTCTGTATTTTTCGCCAGCTATTGTTCTATTGGAGATTGCGATTTTTATTAAGTTCTCAGGCTTTTCAATAATTTTCTCTAAAACTACCTTGAGTGAGTCCGGAGACCTTTCTTGAACTTCGAAACCATTCAGACCATCCGTAAAAATATCGCGTATCCCGCTTTGCCCAGTGGTTATTACCACACAACCCGACGCATAAGCCTCCAAAATGGAAACAGGCTGACCTTCAAGAAAACAGGTCGGAAGACAAAAAGCGTGAGCCTGAGAAAAAAGCGATTTCTTCTCGACATCATCGACGACCCCATGGTAGCGAATTTGCTCGACCCCAATGATTTTATCCAGAAATATTGTTCTTTGAGATTCCGATTCAAACCTGCCTGCGAAATCAATTCTTACCATACTTTTAAACTTATCATCCAATTTAAAAAAAGCGTCAATTATTTCATTGTAACCTTTCTTTTGAATTAAGTTGCCGATGAAAAGAATCCTCAACGTTTTGTTATTAGAGAATTTCTCGATTATTTCCCTCTCGGTTAAAAATAAATAATCTTGGGCGAAATTTGGAGCGACATGAATTATGTTTTTAGGTATCATGCTCTCAAAAATATTTCTATGTGACTCACCTGAAATTATGACCCCAGCCAGTCTTTTTATGAATATCTTATTAATTCCAGAGAGTATTCTATGTCGATCGAAAAGTAATTTGCCAATGCTGCCACCGTGCAGGTGAATATACATTTTTGAAAGACTTTTAAAGCATATTAGATAAATAAATAGATCTTTGATATTCCCGGCAAATGACTCAGAAATTGTAAAATATATAATGTCCGCATCCTTCCTGTTTCGCCATACGTCCATAAAGATTTTGGCTACTTCAGCAATTCTCTTAAAGCTAACCTCCCCATCTTTCAAGCTATCTTTATTGAGATTAATCACGTCAACCTTATGGCCAATGGTCAACTCGTCGAGGAATACTTTTGCGGCTAATGCGTGGCCAGTAATTGGTGGGGGCACGGGCGCTATAAAAAGAATTTTCATAATATAATACTCTACATTCCGCAGTTTCGAAGGGGTAGTCTGAGGAATTTGTAATACTTAGAGCTGTAGCCGTCAGGCCAGAAGAGAGCATCAAAGTTATCAAAGAAGCACTCTGAGTCTTTCAGTCGGGCTATAAGAAAACTTGGTCATGATTTGATTATTTGATTACGTTGAGCCTTGGCCAGGCTTAACTGGATCGCAGTCCTGTAACTTTCCAGAGCTTTGATCTGACTACATGCTCGAAGAAAGGCCACATTATTTTGGTGTACTTCCAAACATTGAATTAAATCCGGCGCGGAGTCATGGACTAGACCACCAAAAAGGCCTCTCAGAATAAGGTTCCTGCATCCCGGATCGATATTGTCGTGGCTGGACGATTGCAGATAAGTGAAGATGGCCAAGCGATCCGCCTCACTCCACTTTTCCGATTCGCGTTGGATGTTATCGAAATTCAGCAGCAAAGCTATCCACCTGTCGATCTTGCGATCCGCGGCAATGCCATGGCGAAGGTGCATATAAGATCCGATCTTAATCGGAAGGTTATTCGTCAAGCACCCATAGAGGGTTCGATTATAGTAGTAAATATAATCGAAGTCCCATATCAAGGCCCGTTAGAAGAATGCCATTAAGGGCCAGCCAAAGCTTCTTAGCCAATATTCTTGACTGTGCTTGCCGGGATCTTTGTGGTGAGGAGATCCGCTATCTGTTTTTGGATGGGACCTACGAGTGGATGCGCCCGGAAGCGGAGCGAAAGGAAGCCATTCTGGTCGCCTACGGCATTCGCAAAGACGGGCGCAAGGTGTTCTTGCACGTCAGTGTCGGGCAGAAGGAATCCTTAAGTGCGACGCAATCTCCTGTACCGTTCGTTGCCCCTTAAATCGCCTCCAGCGCCATTCTTGCCTTCATGTCCGCGCTGTAGTTCTTTTGTCGGCCCTTTATCCATCCTCCATCGTGAAGGCAGCGATTCTACACCTTATTCAGCTGTCCAGTTTTCGGGGTCCGCTTTGTCAGAGTACACAGATATTCCCTGTCGAAAGCACGAAGTAAAAGGTGGCAATAGGCAAGTATGATAAAAAACATGTCGCTCACGAATGTGCTATTGACCGTCCACATATGCAAAGGTGAAGCCATAAAAGGGATGAGTGCGAACGCAAGGACTTTGTTACCGCCGCCTCTGAGGCGGACAAAGATGCGCCAGAGGAAGGCGTAATATAAAACCACAAAGACCATTCCGTACTTAGGAATCAGTTCTACAATAAGCCCGACCTCAATTTCTGCGAGACTGATTATATTTCCATATTGTGCATTGCCAGTTACACCGCCAACACCAAAAATAATCTTATACAAATCCTCAAAATCTGGAAAAATACTCAGCTCCAGCAAGGGTTCCAGAGATCTATAATTGATTAGAGAATCATAAGCAAGAAGAACCTTTGGGTTACCGGTAAGGATGAGAGCATACCCAAATTCGTTAACCACAATAACTAAGGCAATAGCACTAGAGAGAAGAAGGAACATCCCCCTGCTAGAGGTTCGAAATCCGCGGAATCCGCGGAAGTAGTACGCAAAGATAATACTAAACACCACTAATACTTGAAGCCTTGAGAGAAACAGTACTGAGACTAAGGTTAGGTAAACCAAGACACGAGAACTATATCCCTGTTTGTATAAGTGCCAAAAGACGAAGACAAGACTGGCTTGCGTGAGTCCAAAAAAGTGTGGCGATCCAAGCAATGTTGGAATCCTCTCTCTGTGTTCGGGGGTACCGTAAGTAGTTATCACGTCTCCATATGCAGCTTCAACATAAGGCAAGGAGCGTAAATCAAACCCCAGGATTCTGACTGCAATAAGCTCTGCGTAAATATTAACCAAGGCCAATGATCCAACAACGATAAATATAAACTTGAAAAATGAATCGACTTGAGCCGCTGATTTGAAATTAGAGTTTAGAAGCAGAATAAAAATCACTCCCCCCCGAAGGAGATTTCTATAATCAGTATAGTGATTGCCGCTTAGTAATCCACCATGAATGAGTAATTGAATGATAGCGTGCAAAAAAATATACGCGAGCCACAAAGCAATAAGCCTTGTATAGTGAATCTTATTAATCTGAAGAATTAGTATAACGGCGACGAAAGAAACAAAATCGACTACCAGGTTAGCCTGAGTACCGAAAGCCCCTTTAGTTACGTTCGTGAATAGCGTCAAGATTAAAATAGTTAAAGTCAGAACCTTAGCGACGCGTATTGGAATCAGTCGCCTGCCGCCAACTGCATAGGCCACCGGGAGCTTCATAAAAACGGCCCACGGCCAATAGCATTCAATACTATCGCCGCGTAAGTCTTAGTGTAAAAAGGCCAATACGCTAGCGCCCGAAAAAACAACGGCCAGGCATTCGAGAACTGGCCATCCTGCTGCATGCCCCTTCCCGTGGCGTAATAGACAATGCCAAGACGCCGTCGAACGCGCATACGCGTGATAAGACTACGCGCCGGTGCTTCGGGAAAAAATCCTTCAATCACATGCCGCACTGCCCTCATGTGCCACAACACGGCACTACTCTGATTACGAGAGTGAACCCGATATTCTCCTAATATTTCACGTAGAAAGCTCATCTGAGCACTCGCTTTCGCAAGCCTGATCCACAAGTGGTAGTCCTCAGCCGTAACGATTGCCTCCTCCTCAGAAAATCCGCCGACAGACTCTACCAGATCCCTTCTGACCACCGTAGCGGAAGTGACAAGGCAATTTCCTTCGTAAAGCAATGCATCGAAGGTTGCTGATTGTTCCGGGCCACAATACAAATCTCGTTCACGTCTAACCCCTATAGAGCGTATTCCATGACAAACAAGGTCAAAACCCTCATCAAGACGTTGGATGCACCGGGCCAGTTTATCCGGGTACCATGTGTCGTCAGAATCCAGAAAGGCTACATAGCGCCCTCGTGCCAACGCTATGCCGCGATTGCGTGAAGCGGCAATCACTCCATTATTACGAAAATTTTTCAGACGAATACGTGTACCCTCAAAGGATTCAACGACCGCAATGGTATCGTCCTCTGAATAATTGTTGACTACGACAGCCTCCCAGTCAGAGAACGTCTGGGCACACACGGATTGCAAGGCTTCACGGAGAAAATGCCCCTGATTGTAAGTGGGGATAACTACAGTGACAAGCGGGGTGGAAAGCATCAGGCGCTACCTAGGTTTCACGACACAGACGCAGAGTAGCATCGATTTCCGCCATAGGGTATCGCCCATGAAGGTAAAGCCCGTGGCAAGCAGCTTGTTGATGTCATATTGCAAAGCGACCGTCTTCTATCGGTTTGATGAACAATCGCCGTGGTGATTCGCTCCCCTCAGGTAGCCAAATCCGCCGGTTACGAGAATAGTTTGGCTCATCGGTGTTTGATCGCCCAATCGTACGGAATGGCTGGATCGAATGGATCGCGTCGGCCAATTTTGTCCGGGTCATGCGGGATGGTGGCGCAGTTGGCAACCACCGCCATCTCGACACCAATGCCCTTGAAGCCGTTCCAAATCATCGGCGGCACGGTCACTAGGCAATAGTTGTCAGGGCCCAGAAACAGCTCCTGCACCTCACCACACGTGGGGCTCTCCGGGCGCTCGTCGTAGAGCACAAACTTGATGTGGCCGTGTGGCACAGCGTAGTTCAGGGTCATCTCTTTGTGGATATGCCAGCCCTTGATGGCGTCGGGATAGACGCAGGAGAAATAGATCTCGCCAAACTGCTGAAACGCGGGATCCCCCACCCGCAGCATGTGCATCACCTTGCCGCGCTCATCGAGGATCTGTCGCAGGGGGGTGACGATAACGCCTTCAATCATGGGAACTGTCCATATAGGCCCGAATTTGTGCAGCAGTCACTGCAGCGACTTTCTCGCCGGAGGCCACGGCCCAATAGCAGGCTACGGTTTCCTGAACCGTGCGGTCAAAACCGTAGCGGGGTTTCCGGCCGAGGCTGTGGTGCGCCTTGTCGCAGTTGAGATGGAGCAGGCCTGCCTGGTGGGGATCGCTGCTCACGGCTGGCTCGAAATGCGGGGGGAAAATGCCAAGCAAGAAGGACGAAGGTCTTCCAATCGGGCCGAAGCCGCCAGGACGATAACAGAGCTGAAAAATAACCTGCCTGATCCCCGGACATCGCATATGCCCGGGGCGAGCCTTCGATGGTGAACCGTAAGCCGCCTCGCGAGGTAGGTCTGGGATAGCCCTAGTTCGCCGGAAGCCCGAATTTGGCTGCCAATGGTATCGGATGCGCCAATCACGAAACGCTGCCACGACTCGATCGGTGCCGCCGGTGGAACCGTCATCAACCGCGACGACCTCGAGGTCCTTGTAGGTCTGGACGAGAACGGACTCGAGAGTTTCACCGATCAGATCCGCCCGGTTATGGGTTGGAACAATAACGCTTACGGTGGGAGATACCTGCGTGTCCATAATCGGTCTTTTTTATGGCGGGTCCTCTCCCAGAGGACCCTCAGCAGCTGCCAGCGTGAGGCGGATCTCGTTGCGCATGTCCGCCCTCGGCACAAAACCGAGCGCACAGGCGCGGTTCATGTCCAAATTAGGCATCGGCGGCGCGAGACTCATAGCCGTACCGACATGCAACGGCACCTGACGGTGAGACAACTCGGCGTAGGTGTCGCGAACGCACTCGGCGATCTCCAGGATCGACCACACCCGTTCTCCTCCGATGTTGAAAGTGCCTTCGGCCAGCCTCTCGTCCTCGACCGTGGCGAATAGCCCAATAGCCCGCACGATGTCCGTGACCGCCACGATGTCACGGGTCTCCTTCCCGTTGCCGCGGAGAACTATCTTCCCGCGCCGCGCCGCTTGGCGGCATAGATCGTTGACGACGAGATTCCAGCAAGCAGTCCCTGGGTAAGCCGGTGGGCCGAACCCGTTCGACAGGCGCAGGACCGCCACGGAAAGCCCTCGCTGGTGCGCCACCATGCGGGCGAATGCCTCACCCGCCGCACGGGATACACCGTAGGGAGTCAGGGGCCACAGCGGCGTCTCCTCGCACAGTCGGTCCGCACGGGCAGCGCCGTAGACATGAATGCTAGACACAAACACGAAGCGGTTGACGCCCGAGGCCGCTGCTTCCACCGCGACCTGCAGGGTGCCCATACCGCTAACCATGAGCCCGTCGGCAGGCGAGCGGTTACAGGCCCCTTGGTCGAGACCGGCCAGATGGATCACGTGCGTCACGCCGTCGCAGAGCCCGCGGATGCTCTCGGGGTTTCGCACGTCCCCGCGCCGAATTTCGACCGAGTCCGGAAAACCGGGAGGCGTGGGCTCCATGTCATGGACCAGAACCCGAAGGCCCACACCCGGCTTTGCCGAAAACACCTGCACGACCCTGCCAGCGAGATACCCAAAGCCTCCTGTCAAGAGGACGAACATGCTATAAGCCCACCTGGGCTACAATTCCGTTGAACTTTGGAGGCTGATGCAATGGCGCCGCAGCTACTCGATCGCAAACCCAGGCGCTCCTTAAGGGAGTGAAACAGACTTGTCTATCATGAATCGGCCGTGCCATACCAAAAACACGATGAACTACCGACTCCACACCTCCCACGGCGGCGACCCCTGTCTCCACAGCGACGTGAGAAATTCCAGATCCCGAGGCGTATCCATGCATTGCCAGAAACCCTTGTGGGAATACACCATCAGTTCTCCCTGAGCAACCAGGCGTTCAAACGGTCCCCTTTCAAGCACGCAGTCGTCGCTCTCCGAAAGGCAATCGAAAAACTCGCGTTTGAACACGAAGTACCCACCGCTGATAAACGAGTCCTGGGTCTGCGGTTTTTCCATGAATGACTTAACGCGGTTTCCCTGGATCACGAGCTCGCCATATCGCGACGCGGGACATACGCCGGTGACGGTGCCGATTTTTCCGTGAGACCGGTGAAAATCCAACAGCTCCTGGATATTCAGATCCGACACTCCATCACCATAAGTGAGCATGAAGTCCGAAGTGTCGACGTAACGGGCGACCCGTTTGACCCGGGCTCCAGTCATGGCCTCGAGACCGGTGTCCACCAGGGTGACGCGCCAATCGGTCGCGTTGCGCTTGAACGGTATTTCGGTAGCCCCTTTCTGGAGGTCGACGACGAAATCGTTGTCCAGGAATTGGTAGTTTAGAAAATACTGTTTAATGATCTCTCCTTTATAGCCTAGGCACAGGATAAAGTCGCTGTAACCGTAGTGACTGTAAGTTTTCATGATGTGCCATAAAATCGGATAGCGACCGATGGGAATCATTGGTTTTGGTATGTTCTCGGCAACATCTCGAATTCGTGTGCCGAAGCCTCCGCAGAGAATTATAACTTTCAACATTCAACCCCTGTCGTTACTTGAATGAATCAGTTCGCTAAAGTTTTTACATTATTAACGTGCCCGGACATGGGCAGGAGCATTCTCATGGGACATTACAAAGCCGCGCCCTCCGCTTGAGTGATTCGGAGTTGTTGTCGAACAAAACGTCTATTCTTTTGGAATGAAATCAAACTCGTCTCGGCCGCAGTTACAACTTAGAATGTACATGCCTATCACAAGCACCGCATGATCGCCTTATGCAGCAAGCGCTCTGAGTAACGTTGCTGGCTCCTGAGCTTCGGCCAGTTCTCTTAACCAACGTGTACCATCCGTCCCGGAAAACTGCTGCCGCAGCCGTTCAATCTGCTGTTCCATTGCGGTCGTCGAGAGAGGACCTTCGAAATGAAGCACCTCGGTAAGCGCGTAGCGTAGATCGTCGTCAATCTGTCCTATATAAGGAAGTCTTGCAATCAGCCACGGCATCAGGGCCGAGCGGTACATGCCCCATGTTTGGTCGATGACTCGGCTGGCCCGCAACCCAATCTCAATATCCAGCCTGCTATCGAACTTCTCACCCACAACCCACAGCAGAAACGCCGTAAGCATTCGTGTAGCCGGACGACTCATGACTTCCCAATCCGGATCTCCATTCATTGTCATGGAGCCGGAAATGATGGTTCCGGGTTCTCTTGAGAAGTCTAGCTGAAGTGTTTTTTTCTCCGCAGCGACTTCTATGATCCGTTCGCGTCGATCGCCGTTCCGTACCAGTTGGACGCTGCATGGGACATTACCCAACATTAGTTCAAGCTCCAAATGTGCACCACCCCTCAGGAATTCCAATTTCTCGCACCTTTCAGGCGAACTCGGCGCCAGAGTGCCGACTATGGACAAGACATGCGGCAACCAATCCGCAAAAACTGGCAGACCTGGGTCATATTGTTTGTGCTCACCATAGCGATTTTCATATTGCGGATCCATCCAATGCACCCGCAAAGATCGGACATTCCCTGCGTCGGCAACAAGCTTCGAGAACTTTTCGAGATATCGAGAGAAAAGAAAGATGTGGGCTGCGGCAAAGCGTGTATTCCGGATGTGAGCCAAATCCGCCAGGCGTTGCGACGCGGCAGCAGTAAGCGCGATCGGCTTTTCCACTAATACTGGAACGCCGGCAGAAAGCGCCCACTCGACGGCGCTTTCGTGATCCCGTGCAGCATTGGCCACGATCACAGCACTTGACCTTAGAGAAGGGGGTTGCGGCAATTCCGATAACACGCGAATTCGCTGCCCAAATCCCCGTGCCGAAGCCCAAGTCGACACCGATTCGGCATTGTGAAGTGAGTGAACGGATATTCCGACAGAGGGAGGTACAAGGCCGCAAAGAACCTCGGTAAGCACTCTAGCCCACCGTCCGCCCCCGATTACTGCAATGCTATCCGGGCACGGTGCGAATCCTTTTTCGCTATCGACCATTGCCACCTGAGGCCCCCGAAACCAGGCGGGCACGCTTCCGTAAAGACCAAAGCCAGGCAACCATGCTACGGTCCTGGCACGAAGTCCTCGGCACTTACAATATCAATAATCGGCCCGGTATAGCCATGCTCAGTCAAATAACTGCGGATCTCGCGCGGAATATGCCAAGCCAGATTCAACAAGGGCTGAGTCTTGTTCGGCAGGTTAAAGAGATCCTCGTCCGAGCAGATCGGTATGCGTGTCCCGGGTACATAGTGCCCAATTTTCAGCGAGCCGGGTTTCTCATACACTGCAGAAATCGACTCTTCATTCAGTCCAAGCAGTTTGGCCAAGATAGCCGCACGGCCGGGAAACGCCTTGGCCCGCAGTTTCCCGCGTTTCCGAACTTGCTCGGCCATGAAACGCTTCTTGGTTTCGCGCCAGCGGTCAAGGTTCTTCCGTAATGAAGCAAAGTCTTCGAAAAACTGACTTTCCCGAACACTTAAATCGCCGCGATCGATAACATTACCCCTGTCTTCATTAGCGGTATTCCCCAAGAACATACGAATGTTGCCGCCGTAACGAGAAGGAAATTCTACTTCCAGGAGCTGGAGTCCCAAAGAGGGCGCCATGTGGACACAGGAAGTGTAACTATAGGTTCGAAGATGTTCATGATAGAAGGTATCGAACTGGTTGCCATCAAGCACAGCCCCCAGATAATGGTTCTCTATCACAATTACGGTATGCGGCGCCACCAGCTGCTTAAGCGAGCCCAGGACTTCTCGGAAATTTTCAATATGCGCAAAGACATTCGTAAATGTAATGAAGTCCGGTTTGCCGTGTAAAGTAACAATGGCGTTAGCAATATCTTCCGAAAAATAATTATTAAAGGTGATGTGGCCTTTTTGCGCGGCATCACGACACGCGTCTGTAGGCTCCACAGCAATGGTGATCGCACCCTTTTGCCGAAAGAAGTCCAGCAAGCTGCCGTCGTTGCATCCAATGTCTAGAACCTTCTTGCCCGTCAGAATGCCGAATCGTTGCTCGCAGGATTCGACCAGTCCCGCCATGCCATTAAGTACGTCGACGGTGAAGCGCGAGCGGTAGTGATAGGAGGTTGGGAACAAAACCTGTTTGGGAACTTGAAAGCGCTGATGGGCCGTATAACAGTTTTCGCAGAACAATATTTCGATAGGATACTCACGGCATACCCTAGCGTCGCCCACACGAACAAGATCGTCGCACATTGGATGGAGCCCCAAATCAAGGACAGAGGCAAGCTCTTCATTACCACACACTTCGCAAGTATTGATTTTATGAAATCCGTTTTTCATAAACCCCACTTCCATTCACTGGCCTGGCGACAAATGGCACCCGCTCTCGGCAATATGGCTGGCCCGTCAGGCTACAGTAAATAGGATTATAAGGACTGTTCAACTAGGAACAACTAGGAAGCAAAAATTGCCTTTAGCTTACGAATAAGATAATAAATTACCGAAAAATAGAAATTAGGATATAAAAGATTACTCATTAATCTTGTCGGCTTTATATAAGCAAAGCCAGAGTTTTCTCTGTTGATAATCATGTACGCGAGATCCGGGAGAAAGGTATTGAGAGCGTAATTTTTGCATTTTAAGTACTTGATATACGGTAAGCCATTTTTCCGATATTCATCCAAAGCCTCCACCAAGCGCACACTTTTCACGAAAGGGTACATGGGCGCCCATTCACGGGCGCCGGATAAACAAACACTCAATGGCGTGGCACAAAAGAAAGCCCTTGAATTCGCGAAAGCTTTAGCAAATATCTTTACGTGGGGAAAGGTGTTGTCAAAACTAGATAGAACACGTCCGTCAGCCAATGCGGACTTATCGATAACATGAGCATTTTCAATCCAATTTGGCCGCCTGAAAACGGAAAGGTACATGCCCCCTAAAAAATCAAAAGAAATCCTCGGATCGATCAGGTCCATAAATTTCATTTCACCGCTATAGGGCCAGGATGAAAATGGCTCCATGTTTTCCGGTAGATTGGAGGTATCAAATGGCTGTGGAAAGGTAAAAACGTACTGCGTTGTTAAATGAAATGAATTTACATAGAAATAATCAACATCGGGATATTGGTTAATGAGCTCGGAAAGCCGCTCGAGGGCACATGGAAGCAAAAGATCGTCGTCGCCGATAAGCCACACAAATTCGCCATCAGCCATTTCGACTGCATTTATGAAATTCCTGGGTATCCCGAGATTTCGAGGGTTTTTGTGATACTTGATCGCAATGTCCGCCTGCGCACGACGAACGACCTGCCCAGTTTCATCAGTGGAGCAATTGTCGGAAACACATACCTCAAAGTCCGCCCGTGACCTCGCCCTATTTAAGATAATTGATTGTAAACAATTTCTTAAGGGGGCGGCACGATTATAGGTCGGTATACAAATGGAAATCTTCACCGATGGCTGCGATCCAGTATCGATAGTCGCAAACTATTAAGGCGTCACAGCTTGCGTAGATAAAACGATATGTCATCCAGGGGATAAAAGTGACTGAGATGGTACTCGTAGCGCAAAGGCCAACGATTCGCGAATTCTAAAATAATCCTTTTTGTCCAGCGGTTTTCCAGGGTTTCATTAAACACTATTTTTTCTGTCTTGAATCTCGCTAACGAATAATCATAGCGGCTGCAGATAACGTGATCAGGATCAAAATACGCGAAGGATTCAACGGTGAAAAAATGCTTATGTGTCGGATCAATGTAGGCCCATTGCGATCTGAAATAGGGCACAATAACTTTGACGAGCCCTCCTGGCTTGAGAATGCGATGAACTTCCTCCATGACACGAATCACGTTGTCTAAATGCTCCAAAGTGTTGTCGAGATAAACCTCATCCAATGAAGAATCTTCCAACGGATAAGGAAAATTATTCAAATCATGCACAATATCAGGGGCCAGTCGGCTATTGAAGTCAATTCCGATCGCTCCAGGCCGTTTTTTGTTTCCGCACCCGAGGTCGAGTACTTTCGGTCGTTGGTTTATTTGCTTCTCCTCATGATTTGTACGCTTTTTTCGTGCCTTTCTGGTCGATATCATATTCATGATGATCTCTGCTGGGTGAGCGCGATGCGTAGATCGAATTATGAGACCTGTTAGCGACGGCTGGTTCATCCTGAAAGTGGCGCAACCTTCAGGCTCTTAATTGTCGAGGACACAATCTTCCAGACCAGCAATAGAAGTATTCGTTGTTTTTTTGGTGGCGCGGCGATGGCTATCGGCCTGCGCGGAGCGGGAGCATTGAATTGATTTTGTCCTCATGTCGGCTGGAGACAGCGGGCACAATCTTACGAAGCGACTTTGTGGGCAAGTCCTCCGGCGGCGCCCCCTTAAGCAGACTCCATATAACGTGATCCAGGAGAAGCTTCACGGATTGCAGCGGTGATACCAAATGTTGTACGGCGACCGCCATAGCCATCAGAGGGTAGAAAAAGCGTCTCGTAAATGGATTCAAAAGGAGAGGTGCAAACTTCAACCCGCCGTGTATGTTGAAGTACCCAGAGTCAGTCACAAAATTGTATTCCTTTTGCTCGCCTCCGCTTTTTTCTTTTGCGAATCGAGCTAACCAAATCTGGGGCAGGATCCTTTTGGCCACAGGCATAGACCAATTTCGAGTACCCAACTTCCGAGCAAATCTTACGCAAGTGATCTTTATGTAATACCCAAGTACCTCCTGCAGTGGCATATAAACTTTCATTTTTCGCTGTTTAAGAAAGTAAGCATCCAGTTTGGCGAGCATGAAGTACCGCCACATTAGTACTTTAAGGAGCGGTTGACCTGTGTAATTGATGAAATGATCCTCTTTGTAGGCATCCGTGTCGCTGATTTTCAGCAGATACTTTTCTTCTTCCTCTAAGGTTTTACCGATGAATCCATGCTCTCGAGCATATTCATACAAAGGGGTACCGGGCAAGGCCTGGGCGTAGTTAATACTGATGAGATCGCTCGGATAAGAGTTGTCATCCCCAGAGAAGGAATAGCGGGAAATCGTCTTGAGGAAATCAATAGTCTCATAGATGGTGCGATCCGTTTCGCCAGGCATGCCGATCACCAGTTGAACGATAGTTCCCAAGCCGGCTTCATAAGTCCATTTAAGGGCGTTGATGTTAGCTTCGACCATGGTATTTTTTTCCATGACATCGAGCATCGTCTGGCTACCTGATTCGATACCATAATAGACCTTTGTACAGCCGTTCCGTCTCCAATGTTGCAGCGATTCCGGTGTGACGGTACGAGTGCGGACCCCTGCT
>JALLOM010000089.1 GCA_027717865.1 Acidobacteria bacterium AH-259-O06
TCAGAAAGAGGCTCAAGAAGACAAAGAGAGGGAATCCGGCCCAAAGAGCAATCGAACGGTGAGTGTGGGGCTCATTCAGATGAGCTGTGGGAACGATCCAGAGGAAAATTTCCACAAGGCGATTCAGAACATCGGTCAGGCAGCAGCGCGGGGTGCTCAGGTCGTATGCCTGCAAGAGCTTTTTCGCTCTCAATATTTCTGCCAGGAGGAGGATGTTGCTTTTTTCGATTTAGCCGAGCCGATCCCGGGACCCAGCACCGACCGTTTGGGGCAGCTCGCTCAACAGCTGAAGGTGGTCATTGTGGCCTCACTCTTTGAAAAGAGAGCTCCCGGTATCTATCACAACAGTGCCGTCGTCATCGATACCAGTGGAAACCTGCTCGGCAAATATCGTAAGATGCACATTCCCGACGATCCTCACTATTACGAAAAGTTTTACTTCACCCCGGGTGATCTTGGTTTTCACAGTTATTCGACTCCATATGCCGAGCTAGGCGTCTTGGTGTGTTGGGATCAGTGGTTTCCGGAGGCAGCAAGACTCACCGTTTTAAAGGGAGCCCAGTTTCTCTTCTATCCAACTGCCATCGGATGGCTGGACGGCGAGTCGCAGAAGACCAAGCAGGCTCAACATGCGGCTTGGGAAACGATTCAGCGGGGGCACGCGGTGGCCAATGGCGTATTTCTCGCAGCGGTCAATCGCGTTGACCGGGAAGGAGCACTGACTTTTTGGGGACAGTCTTTTGTGTGTGATCCTTTCGGGTGTATTCTGGCCAAGGCCTCTGCCAAGCAAGAGGAGGTCCTGGTGGTCGAGTGTGATCTCGAGCAAATCGAAAAAACCCGCCGCAGCTGGCCTTTTCTCAGAGATCGGCGAATCGAAGCATACCAGGACCTGACCGTCCGTTTTATCGATTAACCCATTGCAAATGAAAGACTTGTCCGCTCGTCCTCAGCCGACACCGGCTGCTCTGGGATATCGGATGCCCGCCGAATGGCACCCCCATGAGTCGACCTGGCTGGTATGGCCAAAGAACCCGACTACCTGGGTGGACCGAGTCCCTCAGATCCAGGAAACCTACCTGCGCATGCTTGCATTGCTGACGCCCAATGAACGCGTAGATCTACTGGTGGACGACGCACAAACAGAAAATGCAGTTCGCCGCAAACTAGAGGGCGTAAATGTGGCTGCTGATCAAATTGCGTTTCATCAAATCAAAACAGTGGATTCGTGGATCCGCGACTATGGTCCGAACTTTCTCCTCCGCCAAACCGAGGAAGAAGTTGAGTTGGCATATAACCACTGGACGTTTAACGCCTGGGGCAATAAATATGAGGACCTCAAAGCCGATGCCGCGGTTCTTGAAAAGCTGGGGCCAATTCTCGGGGTCCCGAGGTTCGTTCCGGGACTGGTCCTGGAGGGAGGCTCGATCGATGTGAGTGGAAAAGGAATCTGTTTAACAACGAAACAATGTCTGCTAAACCCCAATCGTAATCCCTCCTGCTCACAATCCGAAATTGAGCAGTATCTGAAGGATTACTTGGGAGTTCATCAAATTCTCTGGCTGGAAGAAGGAATCGCCGGGGACGACACGGATGGACATGTCGATGACATTGCTCGTTTTGTAAATCCTCGAACCATTGTATGCGCCCTTGAAGAGGATTCCACTGATGAGAACTACGAGCCCCTGGGAGAAAACTATCGACGACTGCAGGCGGCTCGAGATTTGGATGGAAGACCTTTTGAGATTATCCCTTTACCCATGCCGGGGCGTGTGGAAATACCCGACGGGCGGCTTCCTGCCAGCTATGGGAATTTTTACATCGCCAACGGAGTGGTCCTTATTCCGACTTTCGGCCATGCCAACGATAGCCGCGCAGTAGGAACCCTCCAGAACCTGTTTCCTCACCGGAAGGTCATCGGAATGGATTGCAGGCCCATGCTCTGGGGCCTAGGTGCCTTCCACTGTCTGACCCAACAACAGCCGGCCCGGATTTCCGGCTAGCTTACTAGCCGACGCCCTACTCACTTTCGGGCTTTCGAATGTTCTCGATTTTCCTCTCCATTTCCGCGTTCAAGCGGCGTTTTTCGTCCACCATTTGCTGCCGGAGTTTTTCCAGCTCATCATATGCACCCGATTGGACTGCCTTTTTGATTCGAGATTGGGTGTTAATTTCGACTTCAGCAACACGAGCTTGGTATTTTTTTCGGATTTCGGCAATGGCCTGCTTCTGCTCTTCGCTCAACTTTTCCACCTCCATATCTTCCTGCCCCTGCAGCTTCTCAAGAGCGATTTCCCAGGCCGATTTCAATTCATCAGACATCTTCCCTCCTTGGGTGGGGGGTGAGGGGGCAGACCGTAGGGGCGAGCCACCGGCTCGCCCCTACGGTCTGGCCCCTCACCTCCTTGCCGTGCGGGTTCTCGTACCAGAACACACCCAGCTTTTCCCGTTCCTCACATGTAATCACGTCCAGATCGCTGTCCCCGTCTAAATCAAGCAGCTCGACCAGGTCATACTTAACACCCTTTGGTCCACTGATCTCGTGGGCATCCCAGACCCTGTCAGTAACCGCTTTTTCGTATGACATCCACATCACACCTGATCGGCCATCGATCGCCCCTTCGCAGCTAAAGACGATGTCGAGTCTATTGTCCAGGTTAATATCTCCAACGCCCACTGCTTTGGCTGTACCCGCGTTTTCAGGCAATTGTATTGGAAATGCCTCCCATGCTTTTCCATCTCGACTCATGCGCCGCAGATAGAGCACATCCCTGGGCTTCACCGTGACCAGTATGTCGATCATGCCATTCCGGTCAAGGTCCGCCACGGTCAGGAACATTACCTCTTTGCCGTCAGCCCCAACCAAATGGCGTTTCCAGGGTTGGCTCTTTGCGACCGAAGAGCCAGGATTTTCAAGCCAATAGCATCCCTGACTCGGTCCCCGGCGATCAGAAAGCAGGATATCCCGATCCGCGTCACCGTCCATATCAACGCTGACCAGCGACATGATCCAGCCGGTTTTAAAGAGCGGATGCCAGGCCCACGCCGATAACTCCCGCGGGTTGGCCGGAGACTCAAACCAGCCGATTTTCGCGTCAGGGCCCTTGCCGCCGGCCACGAGGTCAATACCGTTTTTGCCGTCAATCTCCATAGGAATAGAAAACATCCATTGAGTGACGAACTTGGAAGTGGGGAGGGCTTCAGTTCTCCAGGCGTTGGAGTCGAGGTATTTCTCTTTATCGTTGGGAGCCCAGTGGACGAAGATCGTTTTGCTTTCCCCTTCGGTGCTGCTGACGACATCCATGACCCCGTCAGCGTCGACATCGGCAAAGACCGCGTCTTCAACGGAAGGGGTATTGCCAACCGTCACGGCAGGCCACTTGTCCTTCACTTTGGCCAGTCCAGGATTCAAATAGAGTCGAGTTACACCACTTTCTTCCCAACCGGTGGTGATGTCCAACCGGCCGTCGCCGTTCACGTCGGCCAGCTTGATCCCGTCAGCACCTTCGAAGGAGTCGTCGATGGTATGGCGATTCCACGGCTTATGGTGACTTTGCGCATGCACACTCAGAGCGTAGCTCAGGAGAATACAGAGAAAGCACAAAAGAACTAGAAAGGTGGTACGTTGATTAGATGGACAGTTCGCGCTCAATGTTAAGTGCGGGTGAGCCAGCAGCCCGGCCGAATCGTTCTCTTCGAATTTCGGTTCGGGCGAGCCTCCGGCTCGCCCCTACTATTCTCCCTCGTAAATGGTATCGGCGAAAGTACGCCCTGTTGGGATCATGGGGAGCACGTGCTCCGTATATGGAACAATCACGTCCAAAACATAGGGTTTATCCGAGGCAAGCATCTCGTCGAGTGCCTCGGAAACTTCCTCCTTGGCAGTGATACGCCGAGCCGGCAGCCCAAATCCTTGTGCAATGGCAACAAAATCAGGATAGATCCCCTCGGGGTTGCGGGGATCGCCGATGAAAGTGTGAGCCCGGTTGCTCGAATAGAATCGGTCCTCCCACTGAGCCACCATGCCCAGATGCTGATTGTTTATGATCAAGGCCTTTACTGGAATTTCTTCCACATAGGCAGTCGCCAGCTCTTGTAGGTTCATGATAAAACTGCCGTCGCCATCGATGTCAATGACCTCCCAGTCCGGGCGCCCCAGCTTCGCGCCCAGGGCGGCTGGATAACCAAATCCCATGGCCCCCAATCCTGCCGAGGTCAACATGGTTCGCGGATAGAGGAATTTAAAGTACTGCGCTGCCCACATCTGATGTTGTCCCACGCCCGTAGTGATAATGGCCTTCCCCTGTGTCTTTTCAGAAAGAAGTTCCATGACGTACTGAGGCATAATCTGCTTTCCGTCATCCCGATAGCAAAAAGGCTTCTCCCGCTTCACTTGCTCCAGTTCCTCCAACCACCCTGTGTAGTCATTTTGCCCTAGATCCATTTTGTTTAACTGTTCCAGCACATAACAAACGTCACTGGTAACGGGAATATGGGCGGTTTTCATCTTGTTGATCTCCGAAGCATCGATGTCTACATGGACGATCGTTCCGTGTTTAGCAAATTCCTCCACTTTTCCCGTCACCCGGTCATCAAAACGAACACCAAAGGCCAAGAGAAGATCCGCCTGATTGACGCCATAATTGGCGTAAACAGCTCCATGCATTCCCAGCATGTCGAAACAGAGGGGGTGGTCGGCGGGGAAGCCTCCCAAACCCAAAACCGTCATGACGATCGGAATTCCAGTTTTTTCTACAAATTCATGGAGAACCCCTGAAGCACTGGCACAAATGATGCCGTTTCCTGCATAAATGATCGGCTTTTTGGCGCTGCGGATTGCACCGGCGATCTGCTCCAATTCCCGAACTCCAGCTTCGATGTAAGGCCGATAACTGCGCAGATTCACCTCGGTGGGCCATTCCGGTACGCACTCGGCCTGCTGCACGTTCTTTGGGATATCAATCAAAACCGGACCTGGACGACCTGTCGAAGCGATATAAAATGCCTGTTTGACGACTCGAGGGAGATCTTCGACTCGCTGGACCAGATAGTTGTGCTTGGTGATGGGACGGGTAACCCCCACCACATCCGTTTCCTGAAATGCATCTTTGCCGATCATAGCCTGAGGGACCTGCCCCGTAATCGCCACAATCGGGACCGAGTCCATCTTGGCGTCGGCGATCCCCGTGACTAAGTTGGTGGCCCCTGGTCCTGAAGTAGCCAATGCCACGCCGACTTTACCCGTTGCCTTGGCATACCCCTCCGCAGCAAAAACGGCCCCCTGCTCGTGCCGGGGCAGTACCACTCGGAGTTTTCGATCCGAACCCACCCGGGTCAAAGCCTGATGGATTTCCATCGAGGCTCCTCCCGGGTACCCAAAGATTATCTCCACACCCTCTCGCAGGAGGGCCTCCACCGTAATGTCCGACCCCTTCAAGGCGCGAGTTTCCTTATTCAGGGTGCTATTCGTTGTCATGATACTTACCACTCCTTTTTGCTTACGCTAAAATGAAGGGCACGATTCTAACCTTTGAGGCGCCCAAATGCAACAAACCGCGCTGCGCGCCGAGAGCAAAAGAGCAAAAGAACAATACAGCAATAGAGCTGACAACTGACAACAGCCATTGCCGGTGATCCCGTAATAGCCAAAGTGGCCTTCAAGCTTCAGTACCAGCCCGCGATGCTGATCCCGCAGACTCAGGTGCCGATTTCTCCGACACCATTGCGAGATCCGCCTCATACTGCGGCCAAATCGGTCGCCGGCTGTTTTGCCCCTCACCACCCATCTCCCCTTCCGGTGGTAGCCACCACGCCCGAGGAGCAATTGCTGGTCCAGTTTCAAGGCATGATCGCTGAATATGAACGGGCTCAAATCGCCGAACGGACGCGACGCGGGAAAACACACCGGGCCAAAAGCGGATTAGTCAATGTGCTCTCAGGCGGCCCTACGGTTATCGATACGCGAAGAAAGAGAGACATCGGCGGCTTACTACCAAGTCATCGAACAGGAAGCCGAGGTGGTGCGGCAGGTTTATCAGTGGTACACACAGAAAAAGCTGAGCATCAATGCGATTGTCGTCTATCAGGAAGGCCTTTTACAACTGGAGGAGTTGCGCGGTCAAAATACCTGAGTTGCAGTTCTGCCGCCGGCATCTCGGGCAGCGCAAGGATTTGTGGAAGACATCGAACAGGGCATGGACTTTTTGGCAGGGACAGGTGGTCGAGATCCTGCTTCTCAGCGATTCCTTCGTTCCTTTGGCTCAACAAGGTCAACTCGTGGCTTGATTTCGGGGGAGCAGTACATGTTGAAACACGGGCATAAATCGCGGATTTGATGTATAAGTGAAGCGGGGTTGGGGCGACGAAAGTTGGCAGTGAATATCGTGAACGGCAACGTCATTGCCCCGCGTAACTTTCTGAGATGGCAGCCGCTCCGAAGTCACGGCCGGAGGCTTTGAATCATTGACGCCCGTTCCCGGAGGGCTGAACGAAAGGATAACATGATGGGAATGAAAACAATGAGACACGTAGACGTGCTGATGTTTGGTGTGCTTGTATTGCTGGTCGGTGGCAAGCGGCTGGGAGCGGTGGAGGTGCCGCAGTTTCGGGACCTGTTCAATGGAACGGACCTGACTGGATGGGTGAACGTAAATACCGACAACGACACCTGGTCGGTGCGCGACGGGATTCTAATATGCACCGGCAAGCCCACTGGGGTTATGCGTACGGAAAGACAATACGAGAACTTCATTCTTCACATCGAGTGGAAGCACCTGGAGGCGGGAGGGAACTCCGGCGTATTTGTCTGGAGCGAGGGCGAGCCGGTGGAAGGAGGGCAGCTACCCAAGGGGGTGGAAGTGCAGATGCTGGAGCTAGATTGGGTAAATCTGCATAAACGCGATGGCAAACCCCGGCCGATTGCCTATGTACACGGCGAACTCTTTGGGGTGGGAGGCTTGAATACGACGCCGGACAATCCGCGCGGCAGGCGCAGCAAGTCGATCGAGAACCGTTGCAAGGGGAAGGGCGAATGGAATACCTACGACTTAGTGTGTGTTGATGGCGTCATCAAGCTCTCGGTGAACGGTAAATTCGTCAACGGCATCAGTCACTCCCAGGTAAAGAAGGGCTATCTATGCCTGGAGGCCGAGGGTGCTGAGATCCATTTCCGGAACATTAAAATCATGGAACTGCCGCCTGGCGTTACCTCCGATGTGCAGACGGCACCGGTGGTCAAGGAATAGGGGACGGGGGTTTCGGACGGCCCATTCTGGCGTACCCTTGGGTAAAACTGAGGTCGAAGTCTGGAAAAAGATGGAATTGGGCACAAAAGCAGTCCAAATGAGGGAGGAAAAAGCATATAGGCGGATCCCCAGGTGTTGCTTCATCGTCCGGCCGTTGAAAACAGGCCGACTGGGAACCAGATCCACCATGACGCTCTTTACGGCGCCACCATGTGTTCGGGATTCGACTCGGTTTTCACAAGGATGGCGAAGTAAGAGCGGGACCCTTGTGGCATGTAGAAGTACAACTCCTCCCGTGAACCGGCTTCCACGCCGTAGCTCACCACATGTCCTACCACTCCTATGATCTCGAACCGGGAATTCGCCGAGGACAGATCGGTACCCAACTTGAAGCCTTTCCCGATCGGTCTTCGTTTGGCCCAGTGCCTCGGCAAACATCTTGTCGATGATGACCACCGGTCGCGTGTCCTCCCGATCCTGATCGCTGAAATATCGCCCCCTTAGAGGTGGGCCATTCGAGCCGGCAGGAAAGCCCAGTCAGGGAAAACCGCATGCTCGGTTTGACGCGGCGGTAGCAGAAAACTGGGCCACTCTGGCTACAGCACCAACTCTCGACCCAGCTTGGCACCCTCAAGAGAGTTTCCAACCATCTCGATACTCTCGTCGGAGGAATCTCTCGGCTTCAGGAGCGTTTGGGATGCGAAGGTTCTCTGAGTCCCACTCAATTTTCTTTCCGGCTCGGTAGGCTACGTTTCCGAGGTGGTTAGCCTCGGTAAGGAGTCCCGAGTACCCGAAATGGCATGTTGTTGGCGCCCCAGTCTTACAGGCCTGTATCCATTCAGCGTGATGACCGATCGATTTCGGAATGGAGGGCTTCGGTCGGTCGAAGTTCTGGAACTTGTCCTCGGGCACGAGCGTGTGCTTGCGGTAATCCGCCAGGAGCATGCCCCTGTCCCCAATAAACAGGCACCCGTTTTTCCATTGAGGGATCTGGCGCTCTCTAAAGACCTTGGGCTTTCTGGTCCCTTGATACCAGGTCAGGGTCACGGGGGGCATGTTTTCTCGAGCACCGTACCGGTACCTGACGCTCATCGATGCCGGGGCAATCTCCGGGTGGGGGGGGAGGGCCACTGGCTTCAACCGCCTGTGGCGCATCCAAATTCAGAGCCCAGAACGGGAGATCGATCCAATGGCTGCCGAGGTCCGACATCGTGCCGCTGCCAAAGTCCCACCAACGGTACCACTTGGGCCCGGGCAGATAGACTTCGTGGTAGGGACGAAACGGTGCGGGGCCGTTCCAGAGATCCCAGTCGAGACCGGCTGGTACGGGCATACTCTCCTTGGGGCGCTCCCGGACGGATACGATGTCGTTGTTTGCCTTTGCTTCTGCTTCGCTCTGCCGCCCCCAGGCTCTCGAAACCCACACATGGACTTCCCTGACAGGGCCAATGGCTCCGGACTGGATCAACTCCACAACCCGCCGGTAGTTGTCTCCCGCGTGGATCTGCGTACCCATCTGGGTGGCAACTCCGGCCTTCTGAGCTGCCTCTGTGATGATCCTTACCTCCTCGACATTATGGCTCAACGGCTTCTCGCAATAGACATGCTTTCCTTTTTTGAGAGCCGGCAAAGTGGCGAAGGCATGCGTATGCTCCGTTGTGCTGACTACAACAGCGTCGATGTCGTCGGCTTCTTCGTAAAGCTCCCGGAAGTCTCTATAAGTTCGAGATTTCGGGAACTTCTCGGCGGCTCTTCCAAGGAGGACCTCATTAACGTCGCACAGGGCAACGATGTTCTCAGAAGACACCGCTCGGGTATTACTCACGCCTCGGCCTCCTGCTCCGATGATTGCCAGGTTTAGCTTTCCACTTGGCGAGCGGTTGCTGATGATGGCCGGGAAACCCAGAACCGACCCGCCGAGAAGGACGCTGGTTTGAAGCAAGTGCCGTCGGGTAAACGGGGACAAGCTTGTTCGAAATTGCCTGCTTTTCTCTTGCATAGTAATGAAATCATACGAGACCATCCAACAGCGGTCAACCCCTCCTAATTCTCATCATAACTCGCACCCGGTGATCTTCTTGACCTTGACCGACTGCACGTTATCTGACGACAGCCCCAGGCAAGCAGCTTTTCAGCCTCCTCCAGGCAGTTGCCCCCCTTGCCCTTTGGAGCAACTCCACCCGTGGCCTGGTCAGGTTGGGATCGACGGCATAGGTGTCCTTCGCCAAAACCTAATCCGCCCAGCTTTCGTTACCGAAAAGGGACCCGTACAGTCCATCGTCTACTTTGAGCGGGCCTCAAATTTGGTTACTCGGATCAGGAAGAACGGTTTGAAGTCGATTTTTGGGTTGGCGTCCGCATGGCAAAGACGCAATTCAGCCGGTATCTCATCTGCTACATCGATAGTGTTTCCTCAATACTATGCTGCCGGTCGCTGATAACGATGATGGAGACCCCCAACTTCTGGAATCTCGACCACAGCGCCGAAGTGAGGCGGTTGGACGGTACGGGGAGTGGGCGCGTCCTTTCCCAAGGACAAGTGAGTCCTGGCCAGGTGATAGTAACGAAGGTAGCGCTTTAAAATGCTTCGCAAGTGCTTTTCATTGAGTACCACAACATGGTCCAAGCATTCTCTGCGGATCGAGCCCACGAGCCGTTCGCCGTTAGAACTTCCTCAATGCCCATCCCTTTGACACGCTGGCGGAAGTAGTTGCCGTAAATCTTGTCGCGGTAAATAGCCACCATTTCGAACTTTACGTTCGTTCTCAATGCTTCTCCTCTCCGTCATCGCAATTTGACGACAAGCAACACCGGCCGATGATCGGACGCCTCGGGCTCATCGATGACTCGGGACTCAAGCACTTCGAATCGGTCTCGGGGTCGATAGATGATGAAGTCAATTTCCCTGCGCGGGTTTGTTGAAGAGAAGGTGAAGTGGTCCTCGCCCTTGTCCGACGCATACCAGTGTTGCCTGAGCAGATTCATGACGGGCGAATCGGGTGTGGAATTAAAATCACCTGCTAGAATGACTGGTTTCGTTTCGTCCCTGTATATTTCGACTAGCTTTTGGGCCTGAGCGAACTTCTGCTCGGCAGTCTGATAGAGATGGATACTGACAAAAATAATTTCCTGCTTTGAATCACCAATGCGAACCTTTGCTGCCAGGGCAGTGCGAGGCTCCGTTCCTTGATATTCACGCGAGCCCGGACTCTCGCCAGGCGTAGGCAGGCTGTGATTCTTCAATTCCTCAATTGGATACTTGGATAATAAACCCATTCCATATTCCCCGCCCTGGTAATCCATGAACTTTCCGAAGGCGTGATGCATACCCGTTAACTCGCCCAGTTTCGCAGCCTGATCAACGCCAGCGGTTCGCCTTGCCCCCTTGTCTAGTTCCTGAAGTGCCACCAGATCAGGCTCCAGCCGGTTGATGACCCCGGCGGTTCGTTCCAGATCGACCCGATTATCCATTCCCAAGCCATGCTTGATGTTGTAAGCCAACAGACGAATCGTCGCTTGAGGTGCCAGGGGCTGCTCCTCTCCCTCAGAATTGATGTTTGAAGAAGCGCACACGAAGTTGAGTGAATACAAAATCCCGACAGTCAGCAACTGAATCCTTTTTGTTCTATGGTTCATCAGCTCGAATTTCCCTCCATTGGACAAAAGTTAACAATGACTAATCCTCGGAAGCCGTCTTCATGCCGTCGCATGGATCGCACTTATACCGTGTGAAAGGGCGCCATCAGCGGTTTAGATTGAGCAGTTCGGCAACGTGGCCAATTTGATTTTCGGACTCCTTCCTAGCTTGACAATGCTCCGATGATGACAATTAGGACAATCAGAAGGATGATATGGCGAGTGCCATAGGGTGTGCAAGTCATTTTGCACGTACAAGTGCGACCGAGCAGGTGGGGTGATGATGTGAGTTCGAAGCGTCCGGCTTCAGTA
>JALLOM010000091.1 GCA_027717865.1 Acidobacteria bacterium AH-259-O06
GTCCACCAATTTTACAATTGCCTCCATAGCCGGGCTTTCGTCCTTTCCATCGATCACCACCTGAATTTCAGTCCCCCGTGCCGCAGTCAGAAGTAAGATCCCTAAAATACTCTTTCCATCAACCTGCCGGCCATTGTCGGGTGTGGCTAACTTAATATCCGACTCAAATTGGGAAGTAAGCCTAACTAGCTTAGCAGCGGCACGCGCATGAAGACCCAGCTCATTCTTAATATAAAGGGTTCTCCGAATCATTCTCCCAACAGCTCACTGGCTATGGAGATCTGCTTTTGCCCCTTCTCCTTGACCTTGATCACTAACTCTGAAAGCGACTCTTTGCCGGACTGATTGGCTAGTTTGATGATCATGGGTAAATTCACGCCAGTGATGATTTCCAGTTCATTCCTCTTTAAAAGGGAGAGGGAAAGCTTCGAGGGAGTTCCTCCGAACATGTCGGTGAGGATGATGACACCTTTACCCTGATTCACCGTCTGAACGGCCTCCTCAATCCGCTTTTTGGATTCGGCTACATCGTCGTTCCAACCGATGGAAAGAGCGACAACATGGGAGATCTCGCCCACAATGGTCTGCGCGACAGCAACCAGCTCTCGCCCCAGCTGACCATGAGTGACAACCAGTGCGCCCACTAAGTGCCTCATTCGTTGTGCAGATCCCGATGAATCAGATTGACTTTGCGACCCTCCCCCTCAAGCCGTTCTCTTAGCTCATTGGCGACCACAACCGAACGGTGCCTTCCACCGGTACAACCGATAGAGATCGCCAAATACTTCTTACCTTCCTTTGCGTATTTGGGCAGGAGGTATTCTAGCATATCGTGGATCTTAGCCAGGATCTCCCCGGTTTCCGAACTCTTCTTCATATACTTTACCACCGCTGGATCATTGCCCGTCTTCGGCTTGAGACGGGGAACAAAATTGGGATTGGGAAGGAAGCGCACATCAAAGACCAGATCGGAATTGTAGGGAATTCCGTATTTGAATCCGAAGCTGACTACGGAGACATTGAGAGTATCTTCGGTCTCGGTCTGCCGGAAGTTTTGATAGATAAGATTGCGGAGATCGTGAACAGAGAAATCGCTGGTGTCAACCACCAGGCCTGCCAGGGCGCGGAGATCTGATAATTTTCTGCGCTCCGCGCGGATGCCCTGTACAAGCGATTTGCCGCGGGCAAGTGGATGAACACGGCGGGTTTCACCATACCTTCTCGCCAGAACCTCATCAGAAGCATCGACGAAAATAATGGTCGCCTTCGACGACAACTGCTTGATCGTGCTAAAAAGTTTCTTGAGTTGTGCAAGTGATTCGCCAAGCCGGATGTCTACCACAATCGCCAACCTTCGAATCTTCCCCCCCGATGCATCCGACATCTGGATCAGGCGAGGAATCAGAGGAGTGGGAAGATTGTCGACACAAAAATAACCCAAATCTTCGAAGGCCTTGAAAGCCGTATGCTTCCCCGAACCGCTCATCCCGGTAATGATGACCAGTGATTGCAGCTGATCAGAACTCTTCAAAGCCGCCATGCCTCATCGATCGGCAACCGAGGTGCTTTCAGGCGAGCCTCTACCCGTTTGAAAAATTCGCTGGAGGGGCTGTACCCCTGGCCTTTCAGCATTTGAATCCGAACTGCAACTTCCACCAGTGTGGCCAGATTACGCCCCGATGCAACCGGCATGGTGATCAAAGGAATCGACACATCCAGTAGGGAGTACTGTCTTTCTTCCAGGCCCAGCCGATCATATCCCTCTTCGGTCCTCCAGCGCACCAGATCAATGGCAAGATCGATGGTTTTTTGCGGGTTCAGCGCGGAGACACCGAAAAGTTCCTTGATGTTGATAATGCCCAATCCTCGAAGTTCCATATGGAATTGAAAATCCGTCGGACCGGAGCCCAGCAGCCGGTCCGGGCCAAATCTCTTAATGACAATCACATCATCGCTTACCAACCGGTGACCTCGCACGATCAAGTCCAAAGCGCACTCACTTTTTCCAATCCCCGACGGACCCAAAAGCAGGACTCCCAGGCCAAAGACTTCCATCAAGACCCCATGCACTGTGGTCGTCGGAGCCAGCTGCTCTTCTAAAAAAATAGTGATTTCTGTGATTGCCGTTGAACTCAGTGCTTCGGTCTGAAACACGGGCACTTTTTGCCGGTCACAGTTGCGCAAGAGGTCGACGGGAACCTTCAGATTTTGTGTGACCACAACACAGGAGAGTTCCCTCGAAAAGACTCGCTTAATGGCGGACTTCCGCTTGGCCGCGGACAACATTTTGAGGTACTTAACCTCAGTGCGGCCGATAAACTGTACCCTGCCTACGTGTAAGTAATCAATGTAGCCGGCTAACGCCAGTCCAAGCTTTTGAATGCGCGGTGAGGTAATCTGGTTGTGAAGTCCTTCAGCACCGGCGAGAAGCGTCAGCTTCAATCGCCGACTCGATAAATTGTGGAGTTCCCTGGCGCTAATACTTGGTTTCGGAAGTTTGGTGCTCTCAAAGGTCATGAAGGGTATAAACGGCAAAAAGACCCATCAAGACAACACGGCCATTTTCCGCTCGCGGGATCCAGCAACGTGCATTTGATCCCGATACTTAGCGACGGTCCTTCGAGTGATTTGAATGCCATCGTGATTCAGGAGTTTCGCGATCTTCTGATCAGAGAGAGGCGTCTTGGCATTCTCATTTGCAATAATTCGCCTAATTTTCTCTTTCACTCGAACCACGGAAATATTCTCACCCTCGGAACTCTCGATTCCAGTAGTGAAAAACTTTCGAAGCTCCATGACACCTTGGGGAGTATGAGCGTACTTGTGGGCAACTACTCTGCTGATGGTTGAGGAATGCACACCCAGCTCTTCAGCCACATCCTTGATTAACATCGGTTTGAGATACATCAATCCCTGGTCCAGAAAATTCCTCTGCCGTTCCACAATAACTGAACACACCCGGTAAATGGTTTGCTGACGTTGATCCACACTTTTCAGCAATTCGATAGCCGAGCGAAAGCGCTCTTTAATGAAGCTCTTGGTTTCCTTCGAAACATTCTTGCGCTTGAGTAGTTCGCGATAAGATCGACTGAGGCGCAATTTGGGCAAACCATCATCGTTCATGACAATTTCATAATCCTCACCGACCTTATACATATAAACATCGGGCTGGATGTATATCGGGCTCTGGGAACTGTATGTCTGCCCGGGATTCGGTGAAAAGCGCCGGATTGTGTCAAGAACTTCTGCGATCTCTTCCATCCCACAGCCCAGTTCTTTGGCCAGTTCCTTAAATTTCTTGGCTTGAACCAAAGGAAGATAATCTTGCACAAGCCTCTCAGCCAGTGAACCCTCAAGCCCCGCAGTCCGGATTTGTATGAGTAGACATTCCTGCAGGTTGCGAGCTCCGACACCGACGGGATCAAAGCTCTGGACAACCTCTAGAGCCTCTTCGACTTGATCGGTTGAAACATCCATGGCTTCGGCGATCTCATCAACGCAGATGGTCAAGTAGCCGTCCTGACCAATGTTACCGACAATAAAGTAGGCGATCTCGTGGATCTCCTTGGGAATCTCGGTCAGATTTAACTGCCAGTTCAGATGATCAATCAAAGTTGGAGGAGTGGCCAAGAAGAGTTCAAAAGAGGGGTGGTCTTCGTTGTCTTTCCACTGGCGGGACCGATAGGCGGGGCTCAGATACTCGCCGAAAAAATATTCATAGTCAAACTCCTCATAGCTCTCTTCATTCTCTTTCCGCTCTGTTTCCTCCTGACTTCGCTCAGGAACTTCAAGCTCGCGTTCTTCTGGGGCTTCTTCCAGAACTGGATTTTCAGTGAGCTCCTGATTGAGCAAATCGGAAAGTTCCAATCGGTTCAGAGTGAGGAGTTCGATCTTCTGCAGCAGCGACGGCGTCATCGCCAATCGCTGAGAAATGTTCAGTCCGAGCATTGGTCTTAGCTGCATTCGTTTGGCCATCAAGTTGCCTCAACCTCTTTGATTGCCGACTCACTTTTTCCGTTGTAGCTGTAAATCAGTATAGTCGAAAGTTCTCACCTAGGTAAACTTTGCGAACCTCAATATCGGATGAGAGTAGATCCGGAGTGCCCATGCGGAAGATAGTTCCCTCTTTTATAATGTACGCTCGGTTTGTGATTCTCAAAGT
This sequence comes from Acidobacteria bacterium AH-259-O06, assembly GCA_027717865.1. Lineage (GTDB taxonomy): Bacteria > Acidobacteriota > UBA6911 > RPQK01 > JADFOI01 > JALLOL01. The sequence continues at coordinate 4,163 of JALLOM010000091.1, forward strand.
TTCCCGCACATTGTGATCTGTAATTAAAACCCCGATATTCTTGGATCTCAGTTGACTGACAATGCGTTGAATATCCAAAACCGCCAGAGGATCAATACCCGCAAAGGGCTCATCCAGAAGAATAAAGGCGGGTCTTATCACCATGGACCGAGCAATTTCCAAACGTCTACGCTCACCCCCGGAAAGAGTGTAGGCCGGATACTTTCTCAGCCCGGCAATACCAAATTCCTCAAGCAGTTCACTCACCAGCTGATCCGCTATGCCGGGCGCGAGGTCAAGCGTCTCAGCAATCGCATACAGATTATCCTCCACTGAAAGCTTTCGAAATACTGAGGGCTCCTGGGGCAGATAGCTGACCCCTTTTCTGGCACGCACGTACATGGGCAGGGAGGTGATATCCTCACCATTTAAGTGCACACTGCCATCATCCGGCGCAGTTAAGCCCACCATCATGTAAAAAGTGGTGGTCTTTCCAGCACCATTTGGTCCAAGCAAACCCACCACTTCTCCGGAGGAAATCGTTAGACTGACGTTGTTAACCACTCTTCTTCCGCGATACGACTTGTTGAGCTGCTGTGCTTCCAATGTTGGAGGGCACACTTTTAAGGTCATGGCTCTTCAGGGGCGGAAGGATTTTCGACCAGAAGTCTCTCGTCTCCGATGTAAAAGGTAAGTCGCCGTCCGACAGCTTTACCTCTTTTAATTTCAACCACTTGGGCCGGATCTCCTGTGAGAACAACCTTCTCTTCCGAAGGATAATGCACGGCCCGATTTCCCTTGGCCTCTCTGTTCTTTTCGGTGATCTGGACTCCTCCCCAGGCTATAATTTCTTGGATCTGGTTGGGATTGGTTGGTTCAAAAACGAATTCCACAAAAGGAGCATTAACAACCAGATCCTCCGTTTTGATCCGCACCTGCCCCTCGTACCGCGCTCGCAGTTCGCTGCGCTTGTAGACTAAATGGTTGGCTTCGACCCAGTACCTCTTCCAATGGGTTTCGCTTCCTTGCATAAAAGAGCTTTCCACTTCCCCTTCCACCACCAGCTCGTGATCTCGATGATTGTATCGCACTATCTTCCCCGCAATTGAGTTGGATTGTTGAATAATTCTCGGATTGACGAAATAACTGACCCAACCTGTCTCCGGGTCGGATTGCATTCGACCGGAGGTGATAATAATCGAACCGTCCTCTTCCCGAACGGAGCTTCTCACCCGCCCAAAGGCAAACATCTCACCTGTCTTCCTATCCCACTCGAAGCGCTGCGTGATTGTCTCCACAGCCAGACCAGAATTGCTGTTCGCGTCGCCTAACCTCAACACCGGGGATCTCTCCCCGGTCATTGTGATTCTTTGGATTTCGGGGTCGAAAACAGCTTGATCTGACCTCAGGTCAATGGTCTCAATCGTGGCGGGATCTCCCTCCCGCAGACGAAAATTCCCCGACTGCACAGCCTTGTCTATCTTGCCGGCCTGATATGAGACCTTCAATCGCTCGCTTGTCGTGTATCTTGTCTTTTCTTGCTCCACAGATTCCAGCGTGACTCCCCCCTCAGCCAAAATTCCGTGGAGCAGACCTTGGCGGTAGCGTATCTGAATTAAGGGGGCTTTAAGAACATTTCTCTCACCAGGGAGAATGCTTTCCATTCGGCAGTCCCCCCTACTCACAACTCGCTCCGGCAGGCCGCCTGAGTACTCCACTTCAACAAATTCCCTGGCGAAGAGATGACGATTACCTTCGGGGAAGTTGACTTTCAGGTCTACATTTCCACCGGCCCTGGCATGCTCGAGCACTCCATCCCTGTGCAATCGGAGGCTCAACATATCACTGTGAAGTTCCTCTTCGACCGGTGCTTTCGAACCTTTCCTTTTTCTCCTAACAGAAACCTGTCCCCGGAGATCAAGTTGCTCGAGATGCTCTCCGCTTTCAAAAAATGCACCTTCCATTTCATCCGAGTGCGCCTCCTCGATTCCCAAGGCTGGAGAGTTAAACAACACCTCTCCCTGAGCAGTGAATCTCTTCAACAACAACCGCTCTGTACCGCGGTCCTGGCGAGGTACGGCGGCGATGCGATCCGCTTCAAGGAGAGCGACTCTCCCCTCAACCCGCTCCCTATACACCGCCCGGTTAGATGTCATCTCAGGCGCGCCTCCTAATACCTCAAAGTATTTCATCCTCTCAGAATCGGGCTCAAAGAAAACATTAATGGCCTGACCCGAGAATGACTTCACAGAGCCGGATCGAAGTCCAGCGTGACCAGAGCTCAAAATTTTCTGAATCCGGTGTTCTTCTGTTAGAAAGAGGGCCATTTGATCCGCCGTTAATCCTGTGTCTGGACCAAAGATTGCAGCGGTTCCGATTAATTCTATGACCTGCTCCGAGACGCGATAGAGAGCCCGCGGGGCACGAGCCTTCACATCATGCGGCCCGGAGGGAAGGACCAGTTGTAATCCCTTCTCTATTCGTATCTCCCTTTGTGCGATGAGGTAAATTAGGCCGCGGCCACTCCCTGTAATCTCTCCCCTTTGAAAGCGAAAATTCTCATCGATCATCACAATTTCCCGGTTGAGGTCCGCACTGACCCGGTCGGAGAACACCTCGGTACCATTGGCCAGCTGTATTCTCGCGTCACCAGAGAATTCAATCTGCTTTTCGTCTATTCGATAAACTGCTTCCCGGCCGGAGATGACATCGGAGGGTTTACCAGTTTCGTCATAATAAGCAAGATTCACATCCTTTAGCGTGTGGACCTTACTCACTGTCTCGATGCTAGTTTCGGCGTAGACCTTGAACACCGTGCGCCCACGCGTGTGTTCGGTATATTCGAACTTGGTGCTGCGACGACTGATCTCCGGCGAAAGAATTTCGGCCTTGGGCACTATAACTGCCTCCTGACGTCGGGACAGAAAGCTCCACACAATGGTCATGACACCTGCAATAATGAGAATGATCAAAGTGATCCGCAGTGATTTTGAGCGGTCCATACGGCTCTTGCCTCGACCCTTCGCGTATACGTGCCTACTTCACCGACTTGGCCGGCTGTTGTTCTCCTCTACCGACTGAATTTTATCCGAATTAGTGCTTTAGTGCCTTGCTTTCGAGCTTTTCGTGACTTTCTGAATTCGTGCTTCGTCTTGTGGTCCTTTGGGCACGGCACCACAGCACAACTTCACGAAGGCACGAAATCACGAATTGACGAAAGCACGAACGCACGAAGGCACAAAGGAGCGACTTACGGCAGGTGTAAATCGCGAATGGTGAGCAACAACTTTTCCTCACCCAGGTAACTATCCCGGCTCATCGTATAAGCCAAGTCAACTCGAGACCCCGCGCTTATGGTATCAGCGAGGGCGCCTTTTCTCCACCAGATGGCATCCACACGAGAGCCATCGCACCGGACCTGCAATTTGAGGTGACGCCCCTTGAGCACCCATGGTCCTCCCACAACGTTCACCTCCTTGGATGCAAATACCGGGACCGGGTTCCGGGTACCAAAGGGAGCCAGTTGCTGTATTTCCTCGTAGAGTGAGAATGAAATCTCGTCAGGAGATAGGCAAGATTCAATGCGAAGAGATGGAATCAGTTCCTCGGGAGAAAGCTTGGAGGCGGTATAAGCTTCAAGACGATGGGCTAACTCATTGATTTTCTGAGACTCGCAAAACCTCTCATCCAGTGTACAGCCAACCGCCTGCGCATGGCCTCCATACTGAGCGAATAGCTCGTGACAGTGATCAAATGCCTCAAGAAGATTGAAGCCAGGGATACTTCTCCCCGAACCCTGGCAAAAGGAGTCTTCAATCGACAGCACCAGGACGGGACGATAGAAACGCTCCACCAACCGGGAGGCGACGATGCCGATCACCCCACGGTGCCAGTGTCGTCCAGCCACTACCAAGAACTTTTTTTTAAAGCTGTCAGGATCTTGCCTGAAACGCTCTTCAATCTCCGCCAAAATGCCCCGTTCCTCTTGTTGTCTGAGCGAATTCTTGGTGTTCATTTCCTGTACAATCTTCCGGGCATCCGAGTGATCATCCAAGAAAAACAAGTCCACCACTTCATGATGGCCACCCATTCGGGTAACGGCATTAATTCGAGGCGCAAGCTTGAAGGCGACATCAAAAAGGCTAACCTCCCTGCTCACTCCGGCGCCACTGAGCAGTGCTCTCAGACCGGGATTCCGGGGGTCTGCTAGCCCCTCCAGACCGTACCGAACGATGATTCGATTTTCTCCAATCAGAGGCACCACATCGGCCACGGTCCCAATCGCAACCAGCTTCAAAAAGTACCGGAGCACACTTTCGCGGCCGACTTTTCCCAAAAGTGCTTGAACCAGTTTGAACACCACTCCCACCGCGGCTAGATTCTTGTCCGGGTAATTACAATCCTGCCGGTGCGGATTTAAAATGGCGTATGCTGAGGGTAAGGATCGATCCGGCAGATGATGATCAATGACAATGAAGTGCAATCCCAGCTCACGGGCCACATCAGCTTCCTCAAAAGCTCGTATCCCGCTGTCGAGAGTGATGACCAGACGATAACCGTCAGCGTATGCCTTCCTCAGCACATCCGTCTTGACGCCATATCCCTCCTTTAGACGCCAGGGCAGGTAAAAATCCGCCGACATGCCCAGCATTTCCAATGCCCGCTTTAGAACAACCGTAGAGGTAATACCATCGACGTCGTAATCACCATAGATGAGTATCTTTTCACCCTGGTCTCTGGCCTGCATGACGCGCTCGACCACACCATCCATATCCTTCATCAAGTAAGGATCATGTAGCTCCTCCAAGCGGGGATTGAGAAACTTCCAAGCTTGCTCCGGATCAGCAAACCCTCTTTGAATCAGAAGATGGGCAATCAGAGGTGACACTTTCAATTGAGAGGAGAGTAACTGGATCTGTTCAGGATGACTAGAACGGATATTCCATCGCACACCCGGATTGTAACAGTCTCGTCTGTCATGGAAGAAGAATTCAGAATCCAGAATCCAGAATCCAGAATCCAGAATTCAGAATTCAGAAGGAGTGCTGACCAGCTGAACCCGATGGAGCTGTGAGCTATTGAACCCCCGAGCAGCTATTGAACTGGCAAGTGACTGCTCGAACCTCAGGCTGCACAAAGCTCACAAGCTCAAAACAGCCAATTCTGGATTTTGGATGCTGAATTCCGGATTCTGACTCCTGTCTCCTGACTCCTGTCTCCTGACTCCTGTCCCCTTGCCCGACGGCTCACGGCATGATATGAGTCCCCTATGGCGGGTCCAATCTCCTCCTCTCCAGGAGAACAGACTCCGTTCGCGCGGACAACCTGTCTGCTCATTTTTCTCGCCACCATCGCCGCCTTCGGGCCCACGGTCACTTTGCCGTTTGTGCAGGACGACTGGGGCGTCATTGTCGAGAACGAGGATTTGACGCTTGAAAATCTACTCTACATGGGGGGAAGGACATACTGGGACAAGGAGCTGCCCTTCGACGATCCCTGGCGGCCCGGACACTACCTATACCGCCCGCTTCCCGTCATGATGTTTGCAATCGAGAAGGCGATATTCGGCCCTAATGCCTGGGGCTTTCGTTTGACGAACCTGTTCCTGCATGCTCTGTCCGCGTGTTTCGTTGCTCTCCTGGTGGCTCGCATGCTGGGCGGCTCTCGGCATGCCTGGCGAGTAGCCAAGCTGAGCGGTTTGCTCTTCGCAGTTCATGCTGTCCACTTCGAGCCCGTCTATCACATCGTGGGCCGAGCCGAACTTGGAATGACAGCCACGACACTGGCTGCTCTCCTTTGTGTCGAAAAAGCTGCGAAGAACGTCCGTTGGGTCATTGTAATGCTCGCTCTGGGTATGGTTGCAACCTTGTTCAAAGAACAGGGGTTATTGAGCCCACTCCTCGTTCTGAGCTGCGTGCCCCTGAGCGTAAAACCGTGGTCCAACCGCACGCTGCTCACCTACACCAGCGGCATGCTCCTGTGGACCGTCGCCTACCTGGGCCTTCGAAACTATGCCATCCAAGGTTACTCCCCCTCAGAGGGTATAATATTGCCGCTGGCAGGCTATCCATTCTTTGAAAGGGCCGCCATCATGGCTGCGGCCCTGGTGGATTATCTTCGCCTGCTGGTGGTCCCCATCGATCCATTACTCGACTACCAGCACCTCGCGCTCAAATCACCCAAGACCTTTGCTGCTTTCCCTCCCCTGCTGGGCATCCTAATGGCATCAGGCTGCCTAGTCGTCTTAATCGTGGGCTTTCGACAGAAGCGCCTCTATGCTGTCCTGGGAGCGGGCCTTATCGTGGTCGGATTGGGCCCCGTCTCAAACATCTTTTTTCCGATCGGGGCCGTCATTGCCGAGCGTTTCCTGTATCTCCCTTCAGCGGGAGTCTGCTTCCTGATAGCCGGTCTTCTCAAAGGGCCGCTGCGTTCCAAGCTGGTCATCGGCCTCAGCGCCCTACCGCTCGTTTTCATGGTCAGCCTGTGCTGGCACCACACCTATCACTTCCGAGACCCTTTGCGCGTGGCCTCCCGAATGGTTCGTCTTCATCCCGACGCACCCAGGCTGCAGCACCTGGCCGCCGAGGCCTTCGAGAAGTTCGGACGGTTAAAAGAAGCCCGCGCGGCCTGGGAACAGCAAAAGGCACTCGAGCCGGAAAACAAGAGCGTCGATATTCATCTGACCCGTCTCGCACTGCGCCAGCTTATGGCTGGACGGACGAGCCTCCCGCCCGACGCTGAAGCCAACTTGGTCCAGCAATTGCGAGAACACCTCGAACGCCTGAAACCGTTGAAAAATCTTGGAGAGGCCCCGCTCCTACGTGGCAAAATCTATCACCTAGTGAAAGAATTCGACGAGGCTCGCATCGAGTTCCTCAATGCTGTGTTCAACAACGGCCGGAACCGATCCGCCAAGAGGGAAGCAGCCAGGGCTCTGCTAGAGATGGAACGGCTGAATCTTGGCTCCACGACATTGAATCC
>JALLOM010000092.1 GCA_027717865.1 Acidobacteria bacterium AH-259-O06
TGAGCGCAACGCAGTCAGGTCGGATGATTGCGCCGCTGCAGTAGAGTCGGTGTGAGAAATGCGGGTTAACACAGCACCACATCCTCGGCATATTCTTTACCTCCATTGCAGATCGCTGCAATTGCTCCTCCGTTGTCGGTGCTCACCGGTTCAAAGGCAAGGGTTTGAAGTATTGAAGTCTTGTCACGAAGCCGCCAAAATCTCGAAGGGACAAAGATGCCGCAAAGAAGAACAACATTGTTCGCTACAACATTAGCCACAACGATGGAGCCAAGAATAACCGCTATTCCAGTCAATGGCAATGCGGTTGGCGACTTCTGAGGCCATGAGGTGCCGGAAGGTGAAAATCCGACTGTCGGTGGATGCGCAACACTGGCAGGGCCTATGATTTCGTCGCTGCATTCGCTGCAGTAGAGGATTTATGAATAATGCGGGGTAGGTAGCCGTCACGAAGGCACACAGACGCAGAGGACCTTTTGCGCGCATGTCTCTGTGATGAGGACTGAAATTTGATAGTGTCAAAAGTTCTATGAAAATGCATGAAAGATTCCGGAAGGAGGCTGATTATGTCTGCAATCGCAGCGATGAACTTTACAGGATTTTGGAATCGAACCGCGTTATGTCTTGCAGTAAGCCTCGTCCTGGCGCTCTGCTGCCCGGTATTAGCCGAACCGGCAAAGATGGACACAGTGCTCTATGGGATTTCTTATTACCACGAGTACATGCCCTACGAGAGGTTGGAGGAGGATGTCCAGCTCATGGAGAAAGCCGGTGTCTCCGTCGTCCGGGTGGGCGAGTCCACCTGGAGCAGTTGGGAGCCCCGAGAGGGTGAGTTCCAGTTCGCCTGGATGGAGAGGATCATCGACCGGATGCACAAGGCCGGGATCAAGGTCATTCTGGGAACGCCCACGTATTCCATTCCACCCTGGCTTTTTCGCAAGCATCCCGAGGTTCTCGTCACCTACCTCGGTGGTCGAAAGGCTGCTTATGGTATGCGCCAGAACATGGACATCACCCACCCCACTTACCTCTTCTACGCCGAGCGAATCATTCGCCAGATTGTCTCCCATTTCAAGGATCATCCCGCCATCATCGGTTACCAGATTGACAACGAAACAAAGTCTTATGGAACAGCGGGGCCCAATGTGCAGAAGGCCTTCGTGGACTACCTCAAGAAGAAGTTCAGGACCGCGGACCGGCTAAACAAGCTCTGGGGTTTTGCCTACTGGGGCCAACTGGTGAACGACTGGGATGAGCTTCCACCCCGGGACGGCATCGTCAACCCGGGCTACAAGCTGGAATGGGTGCGCTACGAACATAAGCTTGTCAGGGACTTTTTGGCCTGGCAGGCCAAGATCGTCAATGAATACAAAAGACCCGACCAGTTTGTCACCCAGAATTTTGATGGAGGCGTTCGAACGGACCGCGACGAGTTTGAGATCGCCAAGTTTCTGGACATTGCCGGCGTCAACCCCTACCACCTCGTCCAGGATGACCTCGACGGATGGGGAATTGCTCTGTCCGGGGACCTCTGCCGGTCCCTGAAACAGGACAATTACCTGATCGTCGAAACCAACGCCCAGTCGACCGGCTGGGCCTCCTCAGCTTACCAGTATCCTCCCTACGACGGACAGCTCAGACTCAACGTCTATTCTCACCTCGCCTCGGGGGCCAACATGGTTGCCTATTGGCATTGGCACTCGCTGCACTATGGAAACGAGACGTTTTGGAAGGGAGTGCTCTCGCACGACCTTGAGCCCAACCGCGTCTATGGAGAGATGTCCCGGGTCGGCCACGAGCTCAAACGGGTCGGTCCCAAGCTTGTCAACCTGAAACAGAAAAACAAAGTGGCCCTGCTGTACAGCGTGGACTCCTACCATGCCCTGGAGTTCATGCCGTTCAACAAGAAAAACGCAATCATGGTGTCATTCGAGAAATTCGACGCGGGAACGGACTACATGACAATCTTGCATCAGTTGCACCGGGCCCTTTATCGATTGAACGTGGGCGTGGACATCGTCTTCCCTCAAAGCACAAACTTCTCCGATTACGAGGTGATCGTGGTACCGCCGCTCTACATCGCCAGTGACGCCTTGCTGGAGAAGCTGGTTGCATTCGTGAAAAACGGAGGGCCCCTGCTCCTGACTTTCAAGAGTGGCTTTTGCAACGAGCACTCCACGGTACGCTGGGCCCGGATGCCCGGCCCTTTACGTGAGGCGGCGGGCTTCTCCTACCAGGAGTTTACCACCCTGAGAAAACCGCTGGCTCTGAAGGGCGACCCCTACAAGGTGGGCGACGAGAATCGCGTCTCGGTATGGGCGGAGATGCTGCTCCCGGAGGGGTGCACAACTCTGGCCTCCTACGACCATCATTTCTTCGGCCGGTTCCCTGCCGTCACCCGCAACCAATACGGAAAGGGAACCCTCACGTATGAAGGGACGGTGCTCTCTGACGAGCTTCAGGAAAAAGTCCTACTGGAGGTTTTGGCGCTGGCGGGTCTCACTGGAGCGGACCAGGAGCTGCCTCTACCAGTGAAGTTGCGGCAGGGCGTTAACGAAGCAGGGAAGAAACTGCGCTACTACCTGAACTTCTCTCGGGTGGAGCAGTCCTTCGTCTACCCTCATTCCTCGGGCACAGACATGCTTACAGGGCGGGCAATCAAACCGTCTGAGCGCGTGACGCTGGATCCTTGGGACCTCGTCATCGTCGAAGAACGGTGATCAAAGGGAGTGCCTTCCCACTATAGACGCGCTTTGGACCGGGGGAAGGAGAAAAGCGAGTATGGAGTTGCACTGGTTTGACATTGCTTTGTTCATCGCATTTTTTGTAGTTGCGATAGGTACCAGTCTGTACAAGAGCCGGAAGGAAGAAACCGGAGAGGATTTCTTTTTGGCTGGCCGCGGCCTTTACTGGCCGATGATCGGCTTTTCGCTCATCGCTGCCAACATTTCCACTGAGCACTTCGTGGGAATGTCCGGGCAGGGTGCCGGCATTATGGGCATGGCCGTTGCCAGTTACGAGTGGATCGCAACCATTACTCTAGTATTCGTAGCCCTATTCTTTTTGCCCAAGTTTCTCAGAAGTGGTATCTACACCATTCCAGAATACCTCGAATATCGCTACAATTCGACGGCCCGTGCAATTATGGCCCTCTACACGGTGGCTGTCTACATCGGCGTTACTATTTCCGCCGTGGTCTACAGTGGAGCTCTGACCCTTCAAAAACTCTTTGATATGGAACTCATGCACGCGATATGGCTCATCGGAGGCATTGCTGCCCTCTACACCACGTGGGGCGGATTAAAGGCGGTCGCGTGGGCAGACCTTTTTCAGGGCCCCGCCCTGATAATCGGGGCCGCCGTGACCCTTTTCCTCGGTTTTCAGGCGGTCGGTGGAGTACGGAACTTTTTTGAAGTCAATGCCGACAAGCTCCATATGGTTCTTCCCAGCGATCACACGGTGCTCCCCTGGACTGCCCTGATCATTGGTATTTGGATCCCTAATTTTTACTATTGGGGCCTCAACCAGTTCATCACGCAAAGAGCCCTGGCCTCCCGGACATTGAGACAAGGCCAACTCGGAATTCTCTTTGCCGCGTTTCTCAAACTTTTTATCCCATTCATCATCATTTTCCCCGGGATTATGGCCTTTCAACTTTACGAGCCTCAACTCGTTGGTGAAGGAGCCACCACCGACGCGGCTTATCCCCTGCTCATCAGGAATCTTATCCCACCCGGTCTGAGGGGGTTTATCTTCGCGGCCATTGCGGGAGCGGTCATCAGCACGCTTGCATCGATGCTGAACTCTGTGTCCACGATCCTCACCATCGATTTGTACAAACGTCACTGGAAAAAGAACGCTTCTCCAAAGTCTCTGGTCACGATTGGCCGTATTGCTACTCTGGTCTTTGTGGTGTTGGTTTGTTTGATCGCTCCAACGCTTGGCAATCCAAAATTCGAGGGAATCTTCAATTACATTCAGGAGTTTCAGGGCTACATCTCCCCCGGGATCCTGGCGGCTTTCGTTTTTGGATTAATCTTCAAGCGCACTCCTGCTGCAGGTGGCGTCACGGCTTTAGTTCTGTGTGTTCCTGTGTACGGAATGCTTCAGTGGCAGTTTGGTTATATCGCATTCCTGAATAGAATGGCCATTTCCTTTGCAATAATCATCGTGGCCATGGCACTGATCACGATCTTCAAGCCACTCTCAGAACCCAAAGTGATGCCGGTGAAAGAAGATTTTGACATGCGACCCGCTGCATCGGTCACTTGGTTCGGAACGGCACTGATTGTTGTTACCATCGGGCTTTACATCTTATTCTGGTAAGAAAGTTTAGAAGTGAAAGGTTGTAAGCATGGAATCAGCGGCGATTAGTGGTTTTGGGGGATGGGATTGGTTCACGCTGGGCCTCTTTTTCCTGGGTCTGATTGCGATTATCTGGTGGGTGCTGAAGCAGAAGGAAGAGACAACGGCGGACTATTTTCTTGCAGGACGTGATGCCGGTTGGATTGCCATCGGAGCGTCGATTTTTGCCTCCAACATTGGTTCGGAGCACTTGGTGGGTCTGGCCGGTACCGGATTCGAAAGCGGTATGGCGATGGCACACTGGGAAATGCACGCCTGGCTTATCCTGGTCCTCGGTTGGGTTTTTGTTCCCTTTTATGCCCGCAGCAGAGTTTTTACAATGCCGGAGTTTCTCGAAAAGCGCTACTGTTCCGGTGCGAGGTCCTTCCTGTCAATCATCTCCCTGGTGAGTTATGTGCTGACCAAGGTGGCCGTGACGGTCTATGCCGGCGGTGTGGTGTTCAAGACGGTTTTGGGCATCGATGAGTGGATGGGAATCGATTTCTTTTGGATTGGGGCCTTGTCGCTAGTCGTTGTCACCGGTTTGTACACAATTTTCGGAGGAATGAAGTCGGTTTTGTACACCTCTGTTTTGCAGGCGCCAATACTGATCATCGGTTCACTGGTCATTCTGATTGTGGGCCTAAACCAGCTGGGCGGCTGGGGTGAGCTGGAGAGGATCTGTGGAGAACAGATGCACCTGATCCGTTCCGCCAGCGATCCAAAATTCCCCTGGACGGGAGTGCTTTTTGGTTCGGCCATTATTGGTTTCTGGTACTGGTGCACGGACCAGTACATCGTGCAGAGGACGCTTTCGGCGGGAAGCCAGACCGCAGCCCGTCGAGGAACGATCTTCGCTGGCTATATGAAACTCCTGCCGGTGTTTATCTTCCTGATCCCTGGCATGATCGCTTTCGCCATGAATCAAAAGGGCCTTATTAGCCTTGAGAGTTCCGATGCAGCCTTTCCGACGCTGGTCGCGACGCTGTTGCCGGCTGGAATGAAGGGCATTGTGGTGGGTGGGCTGGTCGCCGCGCTGATGAGCTCATTGGCCTCGCTGTTTAACTCATCTGCAACACTGTTTACGGTGGACTTCTATAAGAAATTCCGACCGGACTCCACGGAGAAGCACCTGGTCTTTGTGGGTCGTCTTGCCACAGCTGCCGTTGTAGTGCTGGGAATTGTGTGGATTCCCTTGATGAAGCTCATAGCGGATGTGTTGTACGAGTACTTGCAGATTGTCCAGTCTCTGATTGCGCCGGCCATCGCGGCGGTATTTGTCATGGGTGTTTTCTCCAAGCGTGTCACCGGTGTGGCCGGCTTGACGGGTCTGGTGGTCGGATTTGCCATCGGCATGCTGCGGCTGGTTCTAATGATCTTCCAGAGCCACCTCTATCCGGAAGGTCTCCTGTACCAGATTGTCGCCATTAACTGGCTTCATTTCTGCATCTTCCTGTTCCTTTTGACTGTGGTGATTATCTCGGTTGTCAGCCTGTTTACGCGCAAGCCCAATGAAGAACAGATCAAAGGTTTGACCTATGGTTCTTCGACAGCTGAACAGCTCGCCGAGACCCGTGCCAGCTGGAACAAATGGGATGTTTTCCACACCTCAATCGTTGTTGGCGTCGTGGTGGCATTCTATATCTACTTCTGGTAATCAACCTGAAATCGCATAAGGAACACGGAGGTGGTGACCAACATCCGATGTGTCTGGAAGGCTGGTGCCCTTCTGGGGGAGGGTCCCATTTGGGACGAGGAAGAGGAAGCGGCTTACTGGGTGGATATCAAGGCGCCGGCAGTCCATCGCTACACGCCGGCCAGCGGCTTGACCGCCACCTGGGCAATGCCCGAGCCGATCGGCTGCATTGCGCGACGCTCAGGCGGTGGCTTTGTGGCTGGTTTCAAGAGCGGGTTTGCTTTCCTCGATTTGGCGAGTGGTCATATCGAGAAAATCGGTGATCCGGAGCCAGAGCAGCCGAACAATCGCTTGAACGATGGCAAGTGCGATCTTAAGGGTCGCTTTTGGGTTGGGACGATGGATGATGAGGAAAGCCGTCCCACGGGCTGGCTTTATCGCCTCGATCCAGATCGAACCTGGCACCACATGGATGGCAGTTATGTGGTCACGAACGGCCCAGCCTTTAGCCCTGACGGGAGAACTATCTATCATACAGATTCGTTCCGGCGCATTATCTACGCTTTCGATCTGGCCCCGGACGGAACACTTGCCAACAAGCGTGTATTTGTTCGCCTTCCCCACGCAGACGGCTATCCGGATGGCATGACAACGGATTCACAAGGGTTCCTTTGGGTTGCCCATTGGGGTGGTTGGCGAGTGACACGTTTCACTCCAAAGGGTTCTGTGGACCGGATCATTGAGCTGCCCGTCTCCCAAGTAACGAGCTGTGTGTTTGGGGGCCGGGACCTGGACGTACTTTACATTACCTCTGCCTGGATTGGTCTGGACAAGAAAGCGCGGCTGGAACAGCCGCTGGCGGGAGGCCTGTTTGAGGTATCTGCTGGGGTGCGGGGTCTGCCCACGCCGCGCTTCGCCGGCTAGACTTAGGCTAGTCAGATTTGGTACGGTCCATCGGTGCATGGGCTTTTTCCTTGTCTTGAGCGCACGACCAGTATGGTGAGTTGCTCACGAACGACCTCATAGATGATCCGGTAATTCCAAGCTAGCTGTACAATCGGTGTCATGAATCGTCGAAAATGTCTACTGACTCTTTTAGGAATGGGAATTCTCTCGAATCGGCGCTTGTGGGCGGCAGGAAACGCGATTCAGCTTCACCTAGACCTTGAAGTGGACCCTTCGCGAGAAAAAGAAATGGTGTATATGCCCGGACTGCCAACTACTTTTTTCGGGAGCACCAGAGAAATGACGTGGAAGACTTTGCCGCCGTGACCCTCGAATTTGAAGGGGGATTGGTCGGAACCCTCAGCGGGGGACGGATCGGATGGCTGAGCCATCCCGCTTCCGGACCCATGCGGCTGTACCTGATCGGCACCCGGGCGTCGCAGCTCGTAGATGCCTCCCGGCCCCGCTTGGAAGTTTACGGCGATGCGCCCGCATGGCGCCCCGGACCGCCCCATCCGGAAGGCAGGCCCGTAGAGGTGGCATAAGCGTTCGTGACTTCGTGCTTTCGCGCTGTCGTGCTCTCGTATTGAGCTGGCCGTCAGGACGAAAGCACGAAGTCACGAACGCACGAATTGACAAATTCACCTAAGCACCAATGTACGAGAGCACGAAAGGAGAAGACATGAAGCGACGAACTTTTCTGAAAACGTCCACCGCCGCCCTCTCATCACTTTTCACCTCCAGGGTGCTCGGAGCGAACGATCGTGTGATCGTAGGAATCATGGGAGTTCGCGGCCGGGGGAAATCGCTGGCCCGGGAGTTTGCGGCTCTGTCTGATGTCGAGGTCGCCTACATTTGCGATGTCGATCAAAACGTGGTTGCTCCCGCCCTCCAGATTGTAGAGCAGGCCAAAGGGAAGAAACCCAAGGTGGTAGGAGACTTTCGTCGAATTCTGGACGACTCGGCGGTGAATGCTCTGGTCGTGGCGACTCCCGATCACTGGCATGCACCGGCGACCATCCTCGCTTGTCAGGCGGGGAAAGACGTCTATGTGGAAAAGCCCGTCTCGCATAACCTTCGAGAAGGCCGGCTGATGGTCCAGGCAGCTCGCAAGTACAATCGGGTAGTCCAGGTGGGTACACAAAACCGCAGCCGTGCCGTGGTTCAAGCCGGGATCGAGTTTGCCCGCTCGGGTCAACTCGGAAAGATTCTCATGGCCAAGGCGTGGAATAGCCAGCGACGAAAGAACATCGGCCGCAAATCGGACGGCGCGCTTCCACGCGGGGTCGACTATGACATGTGGCTGGGACCGGCCCCGAAACGCCCCTTTAACCCGAACCGTTTTCACTACAACTGGCACTGGATCTGGGATTACGGCACCGGTGATATGGGTAACGATGGGGTGCACCAGCTGGACATTGCCCGGTGGGCGCTGGACGTTGATTATCCTCAGGCTGCCGGCTGTTCCGGGGCAAAGCTCTTCTTCGACGACGATCAGGAAACCCCCGACACCCAGATCGCGACTTTCGAATACCCCGATAAGATGCTCCTTTTCGAGATGCGGATCTGGGCACCCTACAAGATGGAAGGGGCTGACAACGGCGTTGCTGTCTACGGCTCGGAGGGGTACATGATTTTGGACCGGCAAGGTTGGAAAGTGTACACAAGAGACAATCACCCAGGTCCCAACTTGAACGCGGTTGACCTTCCCGATGCTCACTATCGCAACTTCGTCGAATGTGTCCGCACCCGCCAGCGACCGGTTTGTGACATCGAGATCGGTTATCTCTCCACAGTGCTGGTTCACCTGGGCAACATCGCAATGCGAGTAGGGCGCAAGCTCCACTTTGACGACAGAACTGAGACTTTTCGCGATGACAAGGAAGCCAATCGCTATCTCAGTCGGGAATACCGCAAACCGTGGGTGCTCGCGGTCTGACCCAATCTTGCAAATGATCAAGGAAGGGTAGTAGGCAGAAGGTACAGACCTCAAGCTGGCGGCTTATTAACAGCACGCTGGGCGTGGCCTTGAACCCTCCAAGTGGGGCTCTCTCTCCGTATGCGAAACATCTCGCGCACCTGGGCGTACCTAAAGGAAAAGACATTTCCAAAAGATGGGGTATCCAATGCCAAAGAGGATGTTTACAGCGATCGTTCTTTCAATCATGCTGCAGAGTTCGCTGCTCGTTGCCGACCACACCTACAAAGTCGATCCCGTGCACTCGACCGTCCTGTTTAAGGCCAAACGATTCGACGTCGTCAATGTCTATGGGAGATTCAATGGGTTGCAGGGAACGCTGATCATCGATGACGAGAACCCAGCTGCCAGCTCTGTTGAACTCGAGATCAAAGCGGAAGCGGTCGACACGAACAACGAACGACGCGACAACCATCTGCGGAGCCCTGATTTCCTCAACGCTACACAGTTTCCCCGGATCAGTTTTAAGAGCGTGAAAATCGATAAGCTGGAGGGCAACCGATATGAGGTCAGCGGTGATCTGAGTCTCCACGGGGTGACCCAATCGATTGTCGTCGAGGTGGAGCACGTGGGGTCGGCTCAGCATCCCCGACGTGGCACTCCACTTATTGGCTTTGAAACCACCTTCACGATCAAGCGTAGCGACTTCGGAATGAACTTCATGCTCCCTGCCCTAAGCGACGAGATTCAGCTCATTATCGCCGTCCATGGAATGGCTCCGTAAGACTGCGAGCCACAGATGTTCGTGCTCAGGATTAGCCTACAGGCGATTGTTCTACCGGCTCTCGTGTCCGGATTCTCTTTCTGGGTCCTTTATCGGCTAACCGGCAGGGCACGCCAAAGCCTCCCCGCTGCGGCTGCTTTGGCTGCAGGCTACTTGACGGGTCACGCCACCACCATCGGTCCACCTCCGCTCCCTCCGGTCGAGACCACCCAATGGCTCTTCGTTCTGGTCGCCCTGTCCGCTCTGTCTGGCCTCGGTCCTTTTCAGAGGGGCCCCTGGCGATTAGGTATGGTGGTTACACTAATCGCAGGTCTATTGGGACTGACCCTGAAGCCGATGTTCGTCCACCATTGGGAAATCGGAGAAGCGACCTTTTGGTGCGCTGGACTTTTCGCGGGCTTCCTTGTCCTGTACTATCTGGTTGAATGGCTGGCCTTGAGAGATGGCGGTACCATCCTGCTTGCTGCTTTTCTACTGGTGAGTCTGGCTTCGGCGGCCGTTCTCGGGCTCTCTGCCACGGCCCTCCTGGCCCAGCTTTCGGGAACCACAGCAGTCTGCTTGGGTGTTCTCTTCGCCTTTTCACTGAGGTACGCTGTTTCTCCCGCTGGATGGCTTTTGGTGGGTCTCATCATCCTGACGGGGCTCGGTTTAAATGGCTACTTCTACGCCCAGGTCACAGGCTGGAACGCATTTTGCCTTTTGGCAGCCCTTCCGGCCGCTTGGGTCAGCCAGTTACGATCGATCCGAGATCGGTCCCTCTGGTTGCGCATCTCCGTCACTCTTGCCGCAGTTCTTCTGGTCACTGCTCCGGCCGTGACAGGCGCCTTGATAGGATTCCTCGACACTCCTGAGTACGACTACTAGCTCAGCTATGGGTTAGAAGGCAATATCGACTGGTTTATAGGGGAATCGGAAGAACAGAAGGGGCGCGCTGACCTACCATAGCACACCGTAAAAAAAATGCAAAAAAAGCTTGACTTTTGATTAATAAACGATTATAGGTATCAAAGTACACGTTGAATGATTAAAGTTTTAAGGCTAACAATACGCGTTAATTGATTAAAGGTTAATGGCAATCGATTGATGGGATTGATGGAAAAGATCGAGGGAATCCGTTTTAAATCACTGGCCGAGGCGGCGGCTGAACAGCTGCGTAAGGCCATTATCGAGGGCAGGTTGAAGCCGGGCGAGAGGTTGGTGGAGCAGAAGATGGCCGCGGCTTTGGGCACTTCTCAGCCGACTTTGCGT
>JALLOM010000093.1 GCA_027717865.1 Acidobacteria bacterium AH-259-O06
CATCCATGGACATCTACCGGCTGTTTAAGGGGCTGGCAGAAATGCCGGTGGAAACGTTCCTGGTCGTCCATCTGGATGGCAAGAACCGCATGGTGGGAATGACCACCACCAGCATTGGCTCCATGACATCCAGCCTGGTTCATCCTCGGGATGTCTTCCGGCCAGCCATAGCCAACATGACAGCGGGGCTCATCTTCATCCACAACCACCCGAGTGGTGATCCTGCACCCAGTCAGGAGGACATGCAGATTACTCGAAGGCTGTGTGAAGTGGGCAAGCTGGTTGGGATTCGTTGTCTCGATCACATCATTATTGGCCAGGGTCGTTACTTCAGTTTTGCTGATCAGGGCCTGTTGGGAGGTGCAGGATGAAACAGCATCCTAAGCGCAAGAACATCACGAAGCAGCAACGCTTACTGGAGGGTCACAAGGTGGTCCTTCTCTGCGATCACAATCTGATAGGGGAAGTTGTGGGTCACACGTCATCTGGGGCCGTGATTGTCAAATGGCAGGGCCGGAGAAGACGATACGTCCACAACCCAAGATACCTGAGAAGACTTTTGGAGGGTAAGAATCATGACTAAGACAGCCGTATATGCCCGAGTGAGCACCCGAAGCAATGGCCAAGACCCGGAGACTCAGCTTTTGGCGTTGCGTGAATATGCCAAGGCGAGGAGGTTTGAAGTCTTTGAGGAATACGTTGATGTTGGCATCTCTGGCGCCAAAGAGAAGCGACCGGCACTGGATCAACTCATGAAGGATGCCAAGCGAAGGCGATTCGATGCCGTCCTGGTGGCCCGCTTTGACCGGTTTGCCCGGAGCACTCGCCACCTGGTCCTGGCTTTGGAGGAGTTCAATGCCTTGGGCATGGACTTCATCAGCCTGTCTGAATCCATTGACACCAGCACACCCATGGGCAAGATGGTCTACACAGTCATTGCAGCGGTGGCAGAACTGGAACGTGCACTGATAAGAGAGCGGGTGTTGATGGGCCTGGACCGGGCCAAGGCGGAAGGAAAGCGCTTGGGGAGACCTCCGGGAAGCAAAGCGAATGTCAAACGGATTCAGAAGCTAAAAAGTGAGGGTCTGAGCATTCGCCAGATTGCCAGTGAGATGAATGTCTCTAAGAGTACCGTTTCCCGCCTGCTGATCACTGTCCCATAAAACCTTCCGAATTTGGGGAGTCAGAACCCGCGTGGTTACTGGCTCCCTTTCCCCTCAAATCCTTACCTACCACAAAACTGCGCAAGTCCCTTAATCGGAACAGGATTCCCGGCAAAGAGATTTTCTCTGTGCTGAGTGGCAACTCAGGTTGCGTATAGGTTGCGTCAGTTGCGCGATTCTTCCGCGTTATTCCACATTATGCAAGGTGTAAGTGCTTGAAACTAAATGGTGGCGCGGTTCTTGGTGTGAATGGGGTTCAGGGGGTCGCGAGTTCGAATCTCGCCGTCCCGACCAGCGACGAAATCATCCGTCCTGCCAGTGTTGTGCTCGGTCGGTCTCCTCAATGTACCGTAGGGGCGAGCCGGCCGCTCGCCCGAGCAAACCATTCACCGAGAACCGTTAGGGGCGAGCCACCGGCTCGCCCCTAACCGGCGGGTGCTTTCGCCGCTTCGTGACGAGAACCTATGCCCGGCCCTGCGATTCCAGCGTCCACATGTAGATGTTCGCTACCAGCCAATCTTTCTTGATCCAGACCAGGACTGAAAGAATGACAAGAACTACCAGAGCCGGCGGCAATAGAGGACTTCGTTTTCTCATGAGCACGTGCTAACAATTGTACGCATTGGGCAGGTGGTTTTGTTCAGTGGCTATCCCAGACGCCCTTGTCTTCCGGGCATCGGCTTGGTTGGGTTGGCAATTTTCATTGCCTTTTACCAGCTAAGAATCTACCATCTGGGTTGTGCACCTTGTGATACCTTTCTTAGCACACGGCTGGTCGGTGAAAGTGCTCGTTGTTAACTATGGATGACCTAGATCGTTATTATGCAATCCTAGGGCTGAAGCCTGGTTCGTCCCCTGAAGAGATTAGGGAAGCGTACCGTAATTTAGTAAACGTGTGGCATCCTGACCGCTTTTTGGCCAATGCTCGGCTTCAAGAAAAAGCTACTGAGAAACTGAGAGAAATTAACACTGCATATGAAGAGCTTCGCTCTCACATTCCAGGGACACAACCTGGATCAGATGACAAATACGATTTTCATTCAAAATATGAGCCGAAAACTGCGCCAAGTTATACGTATCGGCCACCACCCAAACAAGCCGAAACGAGCCAGACTGGAACTGGATCTCCGCTGCTGCATCTAGGGCGCTATCTCTTGAAGCTACGCGGGCATATCATAGCTTGGGGGATTTTGTTGGTGATTGGTGTATTGATTGGTTCCTATTGGGGCCAAAGGCAAGCGGCCAGTCCCCAAGAAGCGATTACCAACGGATCTTTCCAACCAAGGAAAAGCGATATTCCACCCCCGGAAGGTCAAGAGCCGGTCGAGGAAAAGATCGAGGAATCAGTCTCCGAAGTTAGGTCCTCAGAAAGGTCTGATCCAGGAAAAGCTCAACGGTCTTCCAAAACGCCAATTGCTGAAAAAGACACAGTTGTCCAGGCACCGGTGTCGGAGAGCGAAGCACAAAGTCGTGCTCACACTGTGTCACGGGACAACCCGAAGAATGATCTGACGATAGGATCAACCAAGGAGGAGGAATTGGCTGTACAAGGTACTTCTGACCGTTTCGGCGACACATTCTTGGAGGGCAACACTGATTCATTGGTGGACGAAACGCTTGAGGAAGAGAAAGAGCCGGAGGGGAGCGCAGCATATGAACTTCTCAAGGGAAAGTCGGGAATTGTGCAAAGGCTAAGTGCCAATAGTCTCTCAAACTACGTATTCAAGGAATGGAAGACCGTTAAGAGTGACTATCCAGAGTTCTGGATTGAGCTTCTTGCTTCACAACGAATTGATAGTCAAGAGAATTTGGTGCGTCTTACCTGGTCTGTCGATGTAGAAACTGGCCTAGTGTGTCCCCTTAGTCAGGCAGCTCGCGATCTGGTGTTTCAGAGCAGGGGTCCTTGACCACGCGCCCGGTTCCCGTACATCATTGTCTCTCGTGAGGTTCACGTTTCCAATCAGTTGATGTGCACCCTGATCCACCGCATGTTTATCATCATTCTCACTGTTTCAGTACTGGCGCTGCTGCCGGTGGCCGTCCAGGCACAACCGGAGCGGCCCAACATTCTGTTTATCATCAGCGATGACCAAGGTTGGGCGGACATCGGCTACCACGGATCCGATGTGCTTACGCCCAACCTGGATCGGCTCGCGACGGAGGGCGTGCGGCTTGAACAGCACTATGTGTACCCCGTATGTTCACCCACACGTGCGGCGTTGATTGCGGGCCGAGGCCCCAGCCGCTTCGGCATCCTCGGCCCTATCGCGGGCAGAAGCCAACAGGCCCTAGCGAAGGACATTGCGACCCTGCCTGGTGCACTGAAGACGCTAGGTTATCAAACGGCCATCAGCGGCAAATGGCACTTGGGCCTTCGGCCGGAGGTCGGGCCTCGTCAGTACGGCTTCGATTCGACCTACGGTTACCTCCATGGCCAGATCGATCCCTACACTCATCTCTACAAGATCGGCGACCGCAGCTGGCATCGCAACGATCAGCTCGTCGACGAACAGGGTCATGCAACGGACCTGATCACCGACGAAGCGATCCGTGTGATTGAGTCGGCTGGGGGGACGCCATTTTTCCTATATGTTGCCTACAGCGTGCCTCACTCCCCGTTGAACGAACCGGAGAAGTGGACAGCGCTGTACGAAGATCGTATCAAGGACCCATCACGAAGGCGATTTGCGGCCAGCATCACGCACATGGACCACGCCGTTGGGCGCATGCTCGACGCCCTAAAGCGCACCGGGAAACGCCGCCATACACTCATCATCTTCACGAGTGACAACGGCGGTCAGCAAAGCTGGCACTCGGAGACCGAGTACAAGGGCCGGTACGCCAAGGTCCTACACAACGTGCTGGGCAACAATCGTCCACTGCGCGGCTGGAAAGGCCAGCTCTACGAAGGCGGTATCCGTGTGCCGGCACTGGTGAGCTGGCCCGGTGTACTCAAGTCAAGCAGGGTCGACACTCCGACCAACATCCTCGACTGGTTTCCCACCCTGGTTACGCTGGCCCAGGGTGAGGTTGATCCGAAAGATCGGCTCGAAGGCCAGAACATCTGGCCGCTTCTGACCGGTCGAGCGAAACCCAAATCGCGTGTGCTGTACTGGAAAACACGGAACCAGTCTGCACTGCGCGAAGGTGACTGGAAGCTTATCCTTACCAGCGGGCAGCCGGCCAAAGCGGAGCTGTTCAACGTTGCCGATGATCCATCCGAGAATCGCAACATGGCCGCAGAACACCCTGCACATATCAGCCGCTTGCGAAAACTCCTCGTGCAACAGCAGCGTCTAGATCCCTGACCCCAATGAGCTTACTTGTTTTCCGGGGGCCAGGAGCGTCGATGGTAGGCCGAGTCCCAGAACATCCACTCGTAGCGAGCGCTGCGGCGAAAGTACTCGTTCATCTTTTTTAACTCCTCTGCCCCGGCGGTGCGCCCCACTTCATTGACGATTTCTAGGACAGCCTTAACTGAGTTTCCATATTCTTCCGAGGCGTAAGCGTTAATCCATCTTTGGTAGATTGGATCCTTGGACCCTTGTTTTTTCAGCTCTTTACCAACTTCCCAGTAAATCCAATAGCAGGGCAGCAAGGCCGACAGTGACTCGGCAAAAGGCCGGCTGTATGCGGTCGCGACCAGAAAGCTCGTGTAGGCAAAGGCCTGTGGGGAAGGTTCGGTGCGTGCCACTTGCTCAGCCGAAATGCCGTACTGCCCAAAGACACTTTCGTGCAATTGTCTCTCTTCTTTGAAGGTCTCTGCGGCGTGGGTACTGAGTAAAGTCGCCCAATCTTCTCGGGGAGCTTTAGAGGCAGTCACACTCAATGCCCGGGCGAACTCGCGCAGATAGTGCGCGTCCTGGATCATGTAAAAAGCAAAAGCGTCTCGACCCAGCGTCCCATCCGACAAGCCTTTCAAGAAGGGGTGGCGAAGAATTTCCTGGTAAATATCCCGATTTGCTTCCCATAGCTTATCGGTCAAGTTTTCAGCTGAAGACTCTAAGAGCAGGCCGAAAATTGACAGCGAAACCAACCATTGATGCATCGTTGTACCCTTCGTTAACGTCCCAGGTTCCAGGTTTCAGGTTTCAGGTTCCAGAATTTAGAATCCAGAATCCAGAATTCAGAATCCAGAATCCAGAAGGAAATCTCCGAACTTTCAACCTGCAATCCTTAAACTGGAGCTTGTGGGCGTGGAACCTGGAACCTGCAACCTGGAACACGAATTCTGGCTCCTGGCTCCTGGCTCCTGGCTTCTGGCTCCTGGCTCCTGGCTCCTGGCTTCCGGCTCCTCCTGTGAGCTCACAACTCGAAAGACAGCCGGCCTTCCTTTTCCAGTTCCAAGAACTTTTCCACCACCTGAGGATCAAAGTCGGTACCCGAGTGAGAACGAAGATGTTTGTGCACCTTCGCTTTGGGCCAGGCTTCTCCGTCGGGGCGGTCGCTGCGCCGCACATCCCACGCATCAACTACGGCAAAGATGCGAGCCTCCAGCGGGATCTCCTCCCCCTTCAGAGCTCGTGGATAACCCGAGCCGTCCCACTTCTCATGATGGCAATAAGGAATATTCAAAGCTGGGCGCAAATTCGGAATCCCTGAAAGCAATTTCTGTGCGTAGACGGGATGCTGGTGCACAATCTGCCACTCTTCGTCAGTGAGAGGCCCCCCTTTAAGGAGAATGCTCTCAGGGACTTTGATCGTGCCGATAGCGTGTAACAGGGCTCCCCGACGCGCGTGTACCAGATCCATCTCCTCCATCCTCATCGCCGCTCCTAATCGCTGCGTCAACTCAGCCACTCTCCGGCTGTGTCCCTGTGGGAGTTGTTCACGCAGGTCGAGAGCCTCAGACAGTCTTTCCAGTGTGGCATCGTAGGTGAAACTCAGTTCGCTATTGGTGCGCTGGAGTTTGGCAACTAGTTCGGCGTTGTCAATGGCTTTGGCCGCCTGGGAAGCTACTGTGTCCAAAAAGCTCACCCACTCCGGGTCAGGCGATAACCGAGAGCGATTGAAGATCTCCAAGACACCTTTAAGCTCGCCTCGGGTCTTCAGAGGAACCGCATAGTACATGAGGAACCCTTCGTCGGTGAAAAGTTTGGCACGTGCCGAGCCCTCTTCATAGTCAAGGAGGTCGGGGATAGCAATGATCCGCTGCTCCAGCGCTGCTTGGCCCGCCACACCCTCACCAAGGCGTAAACGCGAGCGGGTAAGGGCGATGCTGTGAAAGCCACGTCCAGCGGCGTATTCGAGGATTTGGGTGTGTGGATTGAAGAGCAGGACAGAAGCTGCATCTAGTTCCAGCTGACTCGTCACCTGCTCTAGAATAACTTTGAGCGTGACCCCAAGGTCCAAACTAGTCGTGGTGGCCATGTCGATGGCGTGCAGGGAATCCAGGCTCTGTAGCTGACGTTGAATCCGTTTTTCCGCTCGCTTGCGCCTGGTAATATCCCAGGCAGTGAGAACAATACCCGAAATCGCCGGGTCATCGAGAAGATTTTTGCTGACCCCTTCCAAGACTCGCCAGGAGTTCTCTTTGTTCTGAACTCGAATCTCCGTCACTGAAGTGACAGCCGGTTTTTGTTTGACCTCCTCCAAAGTCTTGCTGAAGCTGGACACGTCGTTTGGATGAACGAGTTCTAGAAAACTTTTACCCACGAGGTCCTCTGGTTCGTATCCCAGCATTTCTTTAACAGAAGGACTCCCGAAGCGGATAATCCCATCCGTGTCAAGAACAGTAAGCATATCCGGAGCATTTTCCACCAGGGATCGAAAATATTGTGCGCTGCCCTTCGCTATCTCCTCTACTTTCTTCCGCTCCGTGATGTCAACTCCTGTGGAGACAACACAAGTCAGGGAACCCTTTTCGTCCTTCAGGGCCGTGTCCGACCAGGAGATCAGTCGGCGAGTTCCGTCCCTTGTTAGCCAATAATCCTCACGCTGGTTCGGGAATTGATCGATTTTCAGCTCCTCAAAGGACGCCTGAGCTAACCGCGTCTCTTCTGGAGGCATGAAGAGATCCCAGGGATGCTTCCCACTGACTTCGCTGGCTGAGTAACCAGTGATCTGCTCACAGGCCCGGTTGAAAAGGATGATGCGTCCCTCCTTATCGAGGACCAAAACAAAGGCTGCAGTGGTATTCAGAACGGAGGAGTAAAAGTCTCGCTCTTCCTTTGAAGTGTCTTCGGCTCGTTTGCTCTTTGTGATGTCACGGATGATGGAGACAAAACCGTTGCTTTGGCCCCTCTCATCCTGAAGTAGAGTAATGGACAAATCGACATATAGTTCTTCTCCACTTGTCTTAAGGTGAATCAGCTCACCGTGCCAAAATCCCGTGGTTTCTAAGGCCTGTTTCGCTGCGTTTTCATCTTCAACGTAGGGCCAACGCTCCTGATAAATCTCTTCCACCTTCTGACCGAGGGCCTCATCGGAAGCCAGGCCATACACTCGTTCTGCTGACTCATTCCAATAAGCAATCCGCCGCTCATTGTCCACGGCCACGACGGCATCAGGCATTTTAGAAAGGAGGTTGGCCCGAAGGGAAACGGACGCGCTAGCCCGCTTCTGCTCAGTGATGTCGCGAAAAACAACCAGCATTCCCTGATTGCCGTCCTCGGTGAAAGGAACAGCTTCGAGCTTAACATCGATCTCCTCTCCATCCAGGCGAACGAACCTTTCCTCGAGAACGCTCATAGTGGCGGCTTCACTTTCAGCCTCTCGAAGTCGCTCTTCCAGGAATTTTTGAGAATCCGGATGCACAAGACTGGTGAAGGATTTTTCAATAAGCTGCTTTGGGCTTGCCGCTCCCAGCAGCCGTGACCCAGCACGATTGACAAAGACCAGCTTGTCTTCTCTGACAAGAGCGATCCCGTCCGGGCATAATTCAACAAGCCGACGGTAGTATTCGACGCTTTCTCGCAGGGAAGCCTCTCTCTGCTTTTTTTCTCTTTGAACCTTGCTTTCCTGCAGCACACGCTTGAGCACCTGTCCCAGCCGAGCGAGGCGGTCTTTAAGCAGGAAGTCGGCTGCACCCTGCTTAAGGCATTCTACTGCTCGTTCTCCGCCAACGTCTTCACCAATGACGATGAAAGGAATGTCCAGTTCCTTCTCTGCGAGTAGTTGGAGCGCCCGCAAGGCTCCAAACTGTGGCAGCTCATAGTCAGAGATAATTGCCTGGGGATTGGCATCCAGGTGGGTGAAGTAGTCCCGCTCGATTTCCACCCGCTGTATTTCCGCTTCAATAAAAGTGCGCTCTAGTTCCTGCTGGATGATTGCGAGGTTTTCGGGTTCGTCTTCATGAACCAGTAAGACTCGGAGGGGCGTTTCCAACTAATAGTACCTCCTTCGCAGATACAGTATACCGAGCCAGGGTTTATTGGACCAGCGAAAATATATCCGAGCTCGTTACTTTACGGTGGAGGCACTCATGGTTTGAAACCAACGCAAGCGTTGAAAGCTCTTCAGGAAAGAACTAAACTTCGGTAACCCTTGAAGGAAAAGTGGATGAAAACACAAGAAGGCACTGAAGCTGAAGAGCAAATCTCCTCGATAGAAGAAAGCCCGCCAACCCCTGTGACGCTGGGCGACCGAACCTTGATCTTGTTGGCTGTGCTGCTCCTGACAGTTGGCGTGGGATGGGTGATGAGCAAAGACAAGGCAATGAGGCAGGCGGCGGGGAGAGGCCACGCGGGTTTGGTCAAATTGCTTGTTTTGGTTGGGGCAAACTTGAATGCAACCGACCAAGCGGGCCGGACCTCCCTCAGTAGGGCTGCATTAGACGGTGATCTTGGAACGCTCAAGACCTTGTTGGAGTCCGGAGCTGATGTCAATGCCCGAGATAATTCGGGAGGCACCCCAATTGTGGCGGCAATTGACGGCGGACATGGGGAAATTGTCGGGATCCTGCTGGATCAGGGCGCGGATGTAAAAAGACCAGACTGGCAGGGATGGACGCCTTTAATGACAGCGGTCCTGTATGACGACAGCGCGATTGTGAAAAGGCTACTGGATGCCGGTGCGGATCCGGATGCCAAGAACAGTTGGGGCGGAACGGCTTTGACCCTTGCGGCACTTCAGGGCCACGCTCAAGCCGTTGAGATATTGCTGGATGCCGGAGCTGATGTCAATGTGAAAGATCTCGGAGGCACGACTCCTCTAATGCATGCCCATCCTGAAACCATACACCTCCTGCTGACTGCAAGTGCCGATCCCAATGCGAAGGATCAGCGTGGCAGAACCCCTTTAATGCACGCAGCACGCAGAGGGCTGCCCGGCTCGGTTCAGGCCTTGTTGGAGGCCGGAGCCGATGTAAATGTGGGAGATCAGGATACTTGGACCGCTTTGATGCTGGCGGCGGATTGGGGTCTGGTTGAGACCCCATTTGGGAGCGAGCGCCACCAGGTGTTTTCTAGCCATCTTGACACGGTGAAAATATTGCTGGCTGCGGGCGCCGAAGTCAATGCAAAAAACAAGGACGGCAAAACTGCACTAAATTATGCGCAGGAGAATGGGCGCGAAGATATCGCGCAGCTGCTTTTGAGCTATTGAGCTTTTGAGCTCGAAGGGGTCAGGAGTCAGGAGCCAGAATGCAGAATCCAGAATCCAGAATTCAGAATGCTGAGTGCTGGGACCTGGCACCTCATTAGCTCACAGGCTCAATAGCTCATAGGTCAAAAGCTCAAAAGCTTGAGAATTTGAAACTGGGGACTTCAAACTTGCGTAGGAAAATTTATGTGGAGATCTGAGAATCTTAAGATTATTCCCTTCCTCTTATTTCTTTTACTTTTCGCGGCGTCTGACCTAAGCGCGCAAAAAGAGACTCCCAGATTCCGGGTTGAATCGGAGATCGTGCGGGTTCCGGTGGTGGTTATCGGTGAAGGCGGCCGACTTTACACGGATCTGAGTAAGGAAAACTTCACGCTTTTAGAGGACAAGGTTGCTCAAACGATTTCCAAGTTCATTGGCGGCGAATCTCCTCTAACTCTCGTGCTGCTCTTAGAGTACAGCGGCGTCATCCGATATCTCCGGGGAGAAGTCATCCGGCCTGCTGGCATATTTGTTTCTCAAATTATGGGACCAGATGACTACGCGGCCATCGTGGCCTTCGACATGCGCCCTGAGTTGCTGACAGACTTTACCAGAAACCGCCAGCAGCTAATGGACGCGGTCAACGCTCTCGTGTACAGCCCCCCGGGTTTTAGCGAAAGCAATCTCTTCGATGCCCTCAAATTCGTCCTCAGTGGAGGAGAACTAGAAGGCTACGAATACAAGGGCCTGTCACAGGTGGAAGGGCGGACGGGAGTCTTAATCGTTGCCACCGGAATGAACACTTTCAGCAAGACCAGTTATGATGAGATTCAAAAGGTGGTCGCCGACTCCGGGGTGCCCGTTTACTCCATTGGAATTGGAGAACTGGCTTATATCCGGGCTGAACCTTATCTAAGCGGGCTGGAGCGGTTGAACTTTCTACAGGCTCAGAATACGCTGCGCGCGTTTTCGCAGACTTCAGCAGGGCGATTTTACAGCGTGCGCTTTCAGGCAGCCCTCGATTCTGTCCTGGAGTCGATTGCGGCGATGCTTCGGTATCAATATACCTTGGGTTACACTTCGACGAACCCCCGTCGAGAGGGGAAGAAGAGAAAGATTGAGGTTTTGGTGGATGTAAACGGTGATGGGCAGCCTG
>JALLOM010000094.1 GCA_027717865.1 Acidobacteria bacterium AH-259-O06
CGATGCAGTAGAGCGGGTGTGAGAAATGCGAATTAACATCGAATTTTCCGACTTTTCAGTGAGAGCTGAGTTAATGGAGACCCCTACGGCGCAGGAATTCAAGGGAAAATTGCCTTTTTCTTCTCAGATCAATCGATGGGGCGAAGAGATTTATTTCAGCACTCCCGTGAGTATGGAACTGGAATCGGGAGCGAGGGATGTTTTGGAAAAAGGGGAAATCGGCTATTGGCCTCCTGGAAAAGCAATGGCCATCTTCTTTGGCCCCACTCCGGCCAGTATAGGCAACGAGTGCCGAGCGGCCAGCGCCGTCAATGTTTTCGCCCGTATTCGTGACGATCTGAGTGGACTTTCATCAGTTCCGGAAGGAAGTAAGGTTCTCGTGCGGCTGGAGGAAGAGGGTGCCTGAACTCCCAGAGGTTGAGACGATCCGAAGGGGATTAGAACCTCATGTGATCGGACATCCAGTTCACGATGTTTTGGTCGGAGATCCGAAAATTTTACAGCTCGAAGCTCACCACCTAAAGGACAAAATCCGGGGGCAAAGCATCCGAAGCTTGGGACGGCGCGGCAAGTTTTTGATTTTTGAACTGGACCGGCACGATCTCATCTTCCATTTCGGGATGACCGGTCAGCTGACCTTTCGAGATCCAGGTCGGGCCGATGCGAGCAGATTTAAACGGCATCCGGTAACCGGTCTTGAGCGAGCTCGTCAACATGTTCCCGATCGGCACACACACCTGCAAATCCACTTCGAGCAGGGCGGAGCGATTTTATTCCGGGACATCCGCAAATTTGGAAAAGTGTTCTTGATTGAAAAGGGGAAGAATAGGTTGTCCGTCTTTTTCAACAGATTGGGTTTGGAGCCTTTCACTCCGGACTACAACATACAGGCCTTTCTGGAGAGATTTCGGAATCGGAAGTTGCGGCTCAAATCGCTGCTGCTGGATCAGCGCTTTGTGGCGGGGATTGGTAACATTTATGCCGATGAGGCTCTGTTTGAGGCAGGTCTTCAGCCTGCCCGGACCATCCCATCCCTGCGGCGCTTTGAGAAGGAAAAACTTTTTGAGGCGATTCCTCTCGTGTTGAAACGAGGGATTGATTATGGCGGCACCAGTTTTCGCGATTATGTGAACAGTAATGGAGAACCTGGGACTCACCAGGAGAAGCTAATGGTGTATGGACGCCAGGGTGAATCCTGTTATCGATGTGAAACCATTATCGAGAAGATCGTAATCAGCCAGCGAGGAACTCACTTCTGCCCCACCTGCCAGCCCCGGCGCAGGGGAAAATAATCCTTGCTCTCTGTACATCATGGTGCCTTCGTGCCTTCGTGCTTTGGTGCTTTCGTGCTGTTGTGAGTTCTTGCCTACGAAATAACGAAATCACGAAAGCACCGGAGGGGCGTAGGGCGTATAATGTGGATTCGAACTCGCGTACCTCTATAAGTTTTTTTGCGCAAAATGGCGAGTAACTCAACCCAGTGCTCAAAAAACCCGAGCCGAGAGGTTGGAATAGCAGGAGCAGGACGAGTAGGCCGGT
Organism: Acidobacteria bacterium AH-259-O06; assembly: GCA_027717865.1. Classification (GTDB taxonomy): domain Bacteria; phylum Acidobacteriota; class UBA6911; order RPQK01; family JADFOI01; genus JALLOL01. Next base: position 1,540 of record JALLOM010000094.1, read on the forward strand.
CTCTAGGAAAGCTGCTTAACGAACGCGGCCAAAAAGTGGTAGCCGTGGCCAGCAGGAATCGAGCCCGAGCAAAGGCCGCTGCAGCATTCATTGGACGAGAAGTTCAGGCTGTCTCCTATACCGACCTCCCTTCCAAAGTGGACAAGATCCTGATCGCTGTTTCGGACGATTCGATTGGCCAGATAGCGAATACTCTCGCGGAAGCCGGCCTGACGGAGGGAACCGTACTGCACACGTCGGGGATTTATGGCACTGACGTTTTGGCCCCGTTGATTGCACAAGGGAACTCGTGTGCCGGGCTCCACCCTCTGCAGACTATTGCTACTCCTCAACAGGGTGTTCAAAAACTCCCCAGTGCGACGTTTACAATCGTTGGCTCGGGAAGAGCAGCTGAGTGGGCCGAGAAGATTGTCAATTTGTTGCATGGAAAGATTCTGCGTATAGCCCCAGGCCGGAAATCGACTTACCATGCCGCTGCAGTCATAGCGAGCAACTATATTGTTTCGCTCATTGACGCAGCGGTACTCGTCATGGGCGCTGCCGGGGTCGACCCTGAGGCCGCTCGCCGAGCCCTAGCCCCGCTGGTTCAGGCGAGCGTACAAAATGCCTTGGCGGAGCGACCAGTAAAAGCACTCACGGGACCGATCCAACGGGGCGATATCCAGACCCTGGCTCTTCATTTGCAGGGGTTGGCTTTAGTCCCGGCGAGCATCCAGCAACTGTACCGAGCTGTTGGGATACAAACAGTCCAACTGGCTCGAAAGCAGGGGTTGGATAGTGCAGTTGCCAGGCAACTAGAACATCTCTTACGAAGATCGAAATGAGAAGGGCAGAAAACCAATGAAGCACCTACGAATACCTGATGTGAAGAACAAGAAGCAACAGGGCGAGAAGGTGACGATGCTTACGGCGTACGACTTTGTCCTAGCACGACTTCTGGATGAAGCCGGCATTGACATACTTCTGGTGGGCGATTCCTTGGGAATGGTGGTCCTAGGTTACGAGACGACCTTACCAGTGACACTCGAGATGATGATCCACCACAGTCGGGCGGTCAGCCGGGGGGCTCAGCGGGCTTTAGTGGTTGCTGACATGCCTTTCCTGACCTATCACATCAGCCTTTCTGAAGCTGTGCAAAACGCAGGTCGTTTGATTCAAGAAGGTGGTGTAGCGGCGGTGAAAATGGAGGGTGGAAGAACCGTGGTGGACGTGACACGCCGTCTGGTAGAAGTCGGAATCCCAGTGATGGGACATCTCGGTCTTCTTCCCCAGTCGATTCATCAATTGGGGGGCTTTCGTCCACAAGCTCGGGGCAAGGCAGCCGCTCAGCGGTTACTTGAAGACGCTGAGATTCTCGAAGAAGCGGGAGCGTTTGCTGTTGTTTTAGAGTCCGTTCCAGCTGAAGTTGCCAAACGAGTGACTGCCCGGCTTTCCATCCCCACCATCGGGATTGGCGCAGGACCTCACTGTGATGGGCAGGTTCTAGTGAGCCACGACGCCTTCGGATTGTATCAAGCTAGTGTTCCTCCATTTGTCAAGCAGTATGTACAGCTTGGAGCGCAGCTCAAAAAGGCAGCCCAGACCTATATCGCCGACGTTCAGGCTGGTCGCTTTCCGGCCCAAGAGCATTGTTTTGAAGGGACCACGGAGGTGAGTTCTGAATGAGCGTTGACTTAGTCAAAACGGTGGATGCTATCAGAAAAAGACTCCAATCAGCCCGCTTGTCTGGAAAGATCATTGGTCTGGTCCCTACCATGGGAGCTCTTCACCCAGGCCATTTTCGGCTCATCAAGGAGGCCAGGCAGGACTGTCATTGCGTTGTGGTCAGCATATTCGTGAATCCACACCAGTTTGGACCAGGGGAAGATTTTGAACATTACCCCGGGACTCTAGAGTCAGATTTGGCTCATTGTGAAGAGCTGAGCGTCGACGTAGTCTTCGCACCAAGAGTCGAAGAGATGTATCCGAGAGAACAATTAACCTTTGTTGAGGTGGCCAAGCTCGGCGATTATCTGTGCGGCCCTCACCGGCCGGGTCACTTTAAAGGGGTTGCAACCGTAGTCTTAAAACTGTTTAACATCGTGCAGCCTGACCGAGCATACTTTGGAGAAAAAGACGCTCAACAATTAGCGATTGTTCGCAGAATGGTCCAAGATCTTAATATCCCGGTTGATATCGTTTCCGTATCGACCGTTCGTGAATCGGATGGATTAGCCATAAGTTCGCGCAACCAATACCTGGGCCGAAAGGAAAGACAACGGGCTCCTGTTCTCTACAGAGCGCTTCAAATAGCTAAAGAGCAAATTCAAGCCGGCGAAACCGGTTCCCAGCACATTCTAAGAAAAGCGTTGGGAGTTTTGGAAGAGGAGCCTCTGGTAGAGGTGGAGTACCTTGACGTTGTTGATCCAGAGCAGATGCAACCTGTCAGTAAAGTCGTTGGGTCAGTACGGGTTTGCGCTGCCATACGTATCGGGTCTGCTCGATTAATTGACAATATCTTATGCGAAAGGGAGTAAGGACGGCTCGGTTCAGTAGATACGCACCTCGGGCATTAGCAGCCAGGGTGCCGGCCTGGACAGGTGCTGCAGCTCGTGTTTCAGCCATTCACTCCAAGAGGGACGCTGCCGGCTTCCAAAGAAATCTCCGCTGGTCAATGTTTCCCATAGGCTTTTAGGTCGGGGGTAGAGTACCAGTTCAATTTCCTCGTCCTCTTCAAGCTCGAGGGCCTGTTTCATCTGAGCAATTGCCGCCCGGAGACCCCCTAGCTGGTCGACCAACCCGATTTCTTTTGCTTGGACGCCCGTGTAGATTCGCCCTCGCGCTTTGCCTTCCAATTCGCCGTAGTCAAGTCCACGAGCTTCGGCCACTTTACCAACAAAGTTCGCATAGATGGTTTCTAACAGGGATTCCACGCTTCTTTTCTGCTCATCCGTCAATGAAGTAAAGGGAGAGAAGATGTCGGCATTGGGTGAGAGTTTGACTCGGTCAACGCTCATTCCCAGCCAGCGATAAAAGCCTTCCAGGTCAAATTTACCGAAAATCACCCCAATCGAGCCGGTGATGGTTGAAGGCTGACTAACAATGTGGCGAGCACCCATGGAGATGATGTAGCCCCCCGAGCCGGCAACTCCTGACATGGAAACCACGACGGGTTTATTGGCGTCCTCCAGGAGTTGAACTTCCTTCCACACCATATCCGAGCCCACGGTTGTCCCTCCCGGACTATCTACCCGGAAGATGACTCCCTTGATGTTCTTGTTCTTGCGGATTTTACGAAGATGAGAGACCATGGTCGTGCCACCCATAGTTTCTGAGAAGGGGTCACTGTGCCCCGAAGTAATGACTCCGAATGCTCCGAGGAGCGCCACTTTGTGGCGAGATCTGATCTTGTATTTATCCTCTACTGTCTCGAGATAGTGGGACGCTCCTAGGATCCGTTGGTCCTCCTCGGAATCATCATCTGAGCCCATCAAGGCCTGAAGGACGTCGCTTTTGTGACCAAGTGCGTCAACCAGTTTTTCTTCAAGCGCGCGACTGGTCGGTGCCACTCCAACTTTCATGACACGCCTCAGAGTTTCCTCTTCAATGTTCCTATCGAGAGCAACGGTGGAGACGAAACGATCCTCAATGTCTCTGAGAATCGACTCGTACATCTCTCGAATTTGAGGGCTCATTTTGGTCCGGGTGTAAATCTCAGCGGCTTTGTATTCTTTGAACTGGATGAATTGTGGCTTGATATTCAGTTTGTCCATTGTTCCTTTCAAAAAAACGATCTCAGCCATTAGGCCATTGACGAGAAAAACTGCATCCGGGTTTAAGGTGATGGAATCCGCTGCCGAAGCCACGTAGAGTTCAGGGTCTCTTACCAAGTCCACGGCCAATAGAGCATGAACAGGTTTGCCCGACTCGCGGAAGCTTTTGATGTACTCACGCAGTTCCTCGATTTGTGCCCAGTGCAAAAGTAAGGGGTGGATTTCCAGGTAAACTCCTGAAACGCGATTGTCTTTGGCTGCGTATTGGAAAAGTTTTTCGAGTTCCCAAACATTGAGGGTATCCGACTTGAAGATCTGGGTCAGAGGATTGTGCGAGGGTAGCTCACGAAGAGATCCGCCTAAGACGACCTCTAGAATGCTGTTTTCTTTGATCGTAATCGGTTTACGGAAGATCAGGTAGTAACCAGCCCCAAAAGCAATAGCCAGGAAAATAATTCCAATAATGACGATGATCAAAACCCAGGTTTTTTTTCCGTTCATAGATTTCTCCCTGTAAGCGATTTTAGTCGTGGGTGGCTTGACGCGCTAGGTTGATTTCCATTTTTCTTTAATGAAGTCCCTAGATTTTTCCTTGCACTTCCGCCTTAAATTTCCGACCATGTGATTCACAAATTTTGGAAACGTAGTTGGAGGTGAGGAGTCAGACCTTGGGGGCCGTGTCTTTAAAATTTAAATTTTGAGCTCAAAATTTAAATTTTAAAGACACGGCCCCCAAGGTCACCTCATGGGAAGGAGTGATTATGCAGGATCTACATGTGGGTTTTATTGGATTGGGAATCATGGGTCGTCCCATGGCGGGGCACATTCTTCGAGCGGGTTATCCGCTGACTGTCTATAACCGGACTCGTTCCAAGACCCAGGAGCTTGCCTCCCAGGGTGCGCAGGTAGCCGAATCTCCCGCAGAAGTGGCAGCCGAATCCGAAGTGATTATTACCATTGTCTCCGATTCTCCTGATGTGGAGGAAGTTGTGGCCGGGCCAAGGGGAATCCTAGAGGGAATCAAGCCTCACTCGGTGGTGATCGACATGAGTACAATCTCACCGGAGGTAGAGCGCAACCTGGATGAGAAATTGCGGGCTAAGGACTGCAATCTCATTGATGCTCCTGTCTCAGGCGGGGACGTAGGGGCTCAGAAGGCAACGCTGGCCATTATGGCAGGCGGGGACCAGAAGGTTTTCGAGCGCGTTCGTCCAATTTTAGAAGTGATGGGTAAAAGCATCACCTATTGTGGAGAAGTGGGGTGTGGACAATTAACAAAGCTGTGCAACCAGATTTTAGTGTCATTGAATCTATTAGGTGTCGGCGAGGCGCTGACCTTTGCCCGCAAGAATGGTCTTGATCCTCACGTGATGATTGAAGCCGTCAAGGGAGGCGCAGCCGGGAGCTGGCAGCTTTCTAACCTGGGTCCAAAGATTGTCGAGCGCGATTTTGCGCCGGGGTTCATGGTGGATTTGATGCAAAAGGATCTTCGTCTTGTGCTCGAGGCGGCAGCTACGGGGAAAGCGTCGCTGCCGGCTACTTCGTTAGTCCGTCAATTATTTTGTTCTGCTCAGGCCCATGGTGAGGGTCGCCAAGGCACCCAAATTCTGGCCAAAATAATAGAGAGTTTGGCCAGTCTTGATCAGTAGGATGTTCAGATACCATTCCGACGATACCAGCGAGCCAGGCGTGAAGGGTCGACGCCAAGACAAAAGGCGAGGACCACCGCCTGATTGATCAAGGTGGTTTGTAAGGCGCCGATTTTCTGCCAACGACGGGCGGACGTGAGCGCGGCAGCAGGGGCGATCACGACTCGACCTTGGCTGCGCAGGCGGCGAACAAATTCAAAGTCTTCCATGATCGGAAGGTCGGGGAAACCTCCTATCTCGCGGAAGAGATCAGCTCTCAGAAAAATCGCCTGATCACCATAAGGCAGTTGCAAGCGTCGCGATCGCCAATTGGCTACCTTTTCGATGATTCGCAATCCAGGAGAGGGCGCATCAATTTGCAATTCAAAAGCTCCGGCGATCGCGTTTGATTGGTTCATGATGCCCCGGATATGGTCGTCAAATCCTTCCGGCAGGCGCGTATCCGCGTGCAGGAAAACCAGCAGACCTCCTTTGGCTGCTTTGGCTCCGGCATTCATTTGTCGGGCCCGGCCCCGCGGCGAGTGAACGACCTTGGCACCGAAAGATCGAGCCACTTCCACCGTCTTATCGACACTTCCGCCATCGGCTACAATTCTTTCGACGCCCGTACAGTTCCGGGTGCTGCCAAGAGCCAGACCGATCGCTTTAGCCTCATTGAGAGCTGGAATAATTACCGATATATTTGCGGATGAAGCACTAGTACTGGTCACCGCAGGGTATTTTAGCGCGCCTGCTCGTTCAGAGACCAATCATAGTTAAGATATTCGATGCGATATTCGCCGGTTTCGACGTATTCGCGATCAGCAGCGTTGAGGTAATCGGTCAGAAAATTCAAGACTGCGCCTTCGGACTGATCGTGGTCAGAGAATTTCTGGGTCGTACCATGGGTCTCCTCAAAATCCTGGCCGTACCATTGGAAGATCTTTGACAGATAAACGCGTCGCTTGCTGCGGTTGATACGGAACTTCTCGGAATTACTTAGAAAGCGCCGGCTCTGCTCGTCAAGTTGAGAATCGAGCTTTTCGCCCAGATATGGCTCGTTCCGCAGCGGCGGGCACCCGAGCGCTGCGCATACAAGAGCCATGTGGACTCGAGGTTCGTTAAACTCTGGGCGGAGAATTCTGTGTTCAATATCATCTAGAGTCAACTTTCGCCCCATAACCTGAAATTGAAGGTTATCCCAGACACCGGAGATCTGTCGAATGCTGTTCTTCGGAAAGCGAAGAGAGCCGAAGAAAGACGCTTTGATGGGGTAGTGATCGATGATGGCCTGGAGCGTGAAGGCGTTGTAAGCGTTGATCCAAAGGGCTATCTTTTCCTGCTCATTCCAGCCTTCATAAACTGCTGGATCCAGTGTCTTCATCGAAGCCGCGAAGGCGTCCAGTTTGTGTCTGTTGGCCTTCAATGCTTGGTAGTCGACCATGCCGCCCTTGTCCACATAGCCTGAAAGCACCGCGGCGTAGCTTTCATAGGAGAAAATCTGGTCTTTTCCTTTGAGAGGGTCCGAATCGGAGGAACTTTGGCCCATAAGCTGCCACAGAGACCCCTGTCCGAGTCCCGGGACAAGGAGTGTAAGTAGCATGCTCACCCATAGAAGGTTCCTCATTTTCCTCACCATCATCTTCAATTCTTTATCTCCCACTTTTCCACTGACTGCTTCCTGCCTACTAGTTGTGGAATCCTTACTCAGGTCCTTGTTGGAAGTATAACGAACTACCGAGAACCGTTACTTTTAGGTTTCACAGACGGGAAGACCCGATTACAAACGTGCGGCTGAACCCACCCACACTGACCAACCCAGGCAGGCCCATCCCGCCAGCAATGCTAGTCCGCCCAGTGGGGTAATCGCTCCCCACCAGCGTATCCCACTGAGGCTCAGGATGTACAGAGTTCCCGAAAACACGATTGTTCCTGCGACCATGAGCCAACCCGCCAGGATGACTGTGAACGTGGCAGAGCGACTTGCCAGCCAGCCCACCGCGAGCAGTGCCAGAGCATGGTACATTTGATACCGCACGGCGACTTCGAACACGTCCATCATTTCCGGTGACAGCCTTCCCCGCAACCCGTGCGCTCCAAAAGCGCCAGCAGCTACAGCCGCAAAACCGAAGATAGCGCCTATCCCCAAAAAAATCCGTTCCATAGGGCACAATATATCAGGTAAGTCCGTTGGAGGGTTATCCCTTGGTCGCTTCCATTCTCAACTTTCCGCTCGAATTTTTGTCAAAGCAGCTGGAATTTTCGTTAAACTTCTGGTCAACTGAGCCGTGCTTGTATATCTGGTAGGGCGAAGGGATATCCTTACCTTCGATGGAGGGGCTGACTGGAGAATAGTAGAGGAGGATAAACATGAACAGGGCAGTGCCAAGGCGAGACGTCCTTTGGGCCGCATTTTTGACCTGGGTCGCAGTTGGGGTCACGCCAACGTCCGTAGAGGCTCAGAATTTGGCGGACTTCGAAAAGAAGGTAACAGAATTCCAGCTGGAGAACGGCCTCAAATTCCTGGTCGTGGAACGCCACCAAGCACCGGTGGTTTCTTTTCACACCTACGCTGACGTAGGTTCCGTCGACGAGGTCAAAGGGATCACCGGAGTGGCACATCTCTTTGAGCACATGGCCTTTAAAGGGTCGAAGACCGTAGGAACCAAGGATTACCATGCTGAAGCCAAGGCTCTGGACAAAGTCGATGAAGCCTTTCTGGCGCTCAAAAAAGAGCGCAGCAAGGGAGACAAAGCTGATAAAAGACGTCTGGCAGAACTTCAAAAACGTTTCGAAGAGGCTCAAGAGGAGGCTGCTGATTACCTGGTCCACGACGAGTTCAATGAAGCTTTAAGTCGGCAAGGTGCCAGTGGCCTGAACGCTAGCACCTCGCGTGATGCCACTCGATACATCATCAGTCTTCCTTCCAATAAAGTGGAACTGTGGATGTCTCTGGAATCGGACCGGTTTCTTAACCCCGTGCTTCGCGAGTTTTACAAGGAAAAAGATGTTGTGATGGAAGAGAGACGCTGGCGGACGGAGAGCTGGTTCATAGGCCGCCTGCTGGAAGAGTTCCTGGCAATTGCCTACAAGGCCCACCCCTACGGTGAGCCACTGGGGGGTCACATGAGTGATCTTGAAACCTTGACCCAAGCCGAGGCGGAAGCCTTTTTCAAAAAGTACTACTCGCCCAGCAATCTCACCATCGCCATTGTTGGAGATGTCGATCCGAATCAGATCCAAGAGCTGGCCGAGATCTACTTTGGCCGAATCCCCGGTGGTCCAAAACCGGATCCCGTGGAGACAGTAGAACCACCGCAGTTGGGTGAGCGGCGGGTCGTGCTGGAGGATCCCTCACAGCCCTTCGTCCTGATCGGTTATCACAAGCCCAGCATTAACCATGCGGACAATGCCGTGTTGGATGCCATCACCGACATTTTGGGCGTCGGGCGGACTTCACGGCTGTACAAGAGCCTCGTCAAAGAGAAGAAGATCGCTGTCAGTGCCTCCGCTTTTCAGGGCTTGACAGGTAACAAGTACCCTGGACTTTTCTCGTTCTCAGCCGTACCAGCTAAAGGGCATAGCTACAAAGAGTGTGAGGAGGCCATCTACGCCGAGGTCGAAAGGCTAAAAACGGAGCTCGTTTTGCCGGAAGAGCTTGAAAAAGCCAAGACTCGTGCGCGTGCTGGTCTGATTCGTTCTCTTTCATCCAACAGTGGCCTTGCTCAGCAGCTAACTTTTTACGAAGTGCTCACAGGCGATTGGCGAAATCTCTTTAAGGAGCTTGATCAGATCGATCAAGTGACGCCCGAGGATATCCAGCGGGTGGCGCAAGAATATTTCAAAAG
>JALLOM010000095.1 GCA_027717865.1 Acidobacteria bacterium AH-259-O06
CCTTTTCCAGGAGAGCGCGCAAAATAAATGGTGCCGGACCTCCAGATTAATCAGATTCCCCCTCTACCCTTCCCTTTTTGAACGCTAATCGTGAAAGAATTGTCTGGTTGAATGCCTCTGACCTTTTTAGAAGACAGTAACTAATCAACCCAGAAAATCTCTCGCTCAGCTTTGTCGGTGCGGGTCTTGGCCTGGAAAAGCATTAGGCGGTTGTGGTCTTCTGGCTCTAGCCGAGCAAACTTCACAGCCAACGAGAATGGTGGTCCCGTGTGACCTTTGGTTGGCACTTGTCGGATAACCCAGCCAAGTGCACAGGTTTCCTCAGGCAGGGAGAGTGTCATTTCCAGCTTATCAGATAGCGTCAATGGAAGATCGGTCTCAAATCTTAAGCCATCCAGGCTTATATCCAGCGCCTTCGCATCTCGGACTTGTTGACCAATGAGGTCTTTGTTCGTGGCATCGATCACGGTGAATGCAAAAGGGATAGACTTGTGAAAACGTGCTTTCTTTTTCAGCCGTGACGCTTTCCCTTTCTTAGGTCGAGAAATTTCCAGTTTTTTGCCGGCAGAATCGAGAAGGACGATCTGGGAGTCAAAGGAGAAGGCGGTGCGCTGATCCCAGTACTCTATCTGTAAGAAATCCCCTACACGGAGCTGCGATCCGAATTCGGGCCAGGGAAGTTGCAGGCAAATTGTATGTGCCGAGATTTTGCGGACGATTGCAGCAAGTGGGGTGCCTGATTTCACCGGCGTTATCGAGAGGGTTTGTCCGGCGTAAGCTTCACGGACGGGAGCCGACGCACTTGCAAACTGGAGGCTGGCGTCAGGCTTCCGTTGGTCCCCTTGCAGCTTAAGCCTCTGTCGGAGGCGAGCTGTAAATTTCTCCTCATCTGTCATCCACTTGTTTATTTACCAACTGTTGAAGATCACCTGCAGTGATTGGCGTCACCTTGTTTGATCATTGCGGGTGAACCCCGAGAGCTGCGAAAGGCTCACGATGGGCACAATTGTGGGCACAGTGGGTGGTTTGACTCAGTTAACGCCGGCGGGATGATCTCTGCAAGTTATTGATTCCAAAGTGCCGGAGGGGGGAGTTGAACCCCCACGAGAGTTGCCCCCCGCCAGATTTTGAGTCTGGAAAAGCACCAGTCGAAATCTGACGAAAACTACCGAAAAACCTTTACCCATCTGAGTTTCATCTATCTAAACAGGATGTTTTCTAACGATATCTTATAGGTTTCATGCGGGACGATTACGGGACGACACTTTGTGGTGGGGAGACAAATCAAAGTGATGATTCTTCAACTCGACGACAACTGTTTGCGTCCACCGCCCCCATGAAAAAGACGTGTCTAAGACGGGTAAGATTCTGACCTTCAGTGAATCGAAAATGCCCCTGCTGTGCTTACCCTTGCCTTTTCGGGATCGTTGAATAGGGGCCATTCTCGGCGGACTTTTTCTTCGAGTTTGGTCCAATTCATAAAGGGTTCTCAAATATGGGGCAAAATGGACACATGTGTCTCATTTGCCAGTCGGCGTTCGTCGCTTCAGTGGCAACCTCGGCTAACTTTCTGCTTGAAATATTCCCGACCTCGCTCAGTGATCAGGAATTGTCCGCCGCCGCAGGTCAGGATCAACCCACGGGCGGCGAGCCTCTTAATAGCTCTCGACACGGATGCACGGCCTCGGTTGTATTCGGCGAGCCCGATTTCTTTCCGGTTGAGGCTCTTTCGATTGATGGTGCATAACCGACCGCTGCGGATCTGGGAGTAGTTTGATGTTTCGCCGGGATGATATTTTTGAGTGGCTGGAGCAGTACCGGGAAGGTTACGGGGAACACCCGATCGTGAAAGAAGTGCTGGAAGGATACAGGAGATATCTTGAAAATAAACGTCAGGGCGACGCAAGGTCATCACGCCAGAAAAACAAATCAGGCTCATCTCCCGCGTCCAGGCCCAAGCCGAAACGTACCGGAGTCAAAGTAAAAGAGCCATCCAAAAGCGTAAATGCCTGGCGGATTTCCATCAATCATAAGGGTATCCGGGTAACCAAGAAATGCGAGTCGCCATCACCGGGGTCGCCATCCAGACGGGACCCAAAGAGAGTGGCCGCTGAGTGGCACTTCACGGTCAGAAAAAAGTTTTCCAATAATTGTCATTCAATTCCCGCATCTCCGAAAACTCGCTCTTATTTCAACAGGTCCTCTTTCTGCCTTTCTCGTCGAGTGCAAAGGACATCCATCGGCGGGGACTTCCCCTTACTTCCGTCGAGTGCCAGAAAAGACACCAGTGGTGCGTCCAAAGTTATCATCCCAAGAGACAGTCGCGCTGATCGTGTCGGTTGTGGTTCGAGCTGATATGGAAAAAAGCAAAATCGTAGCGAAATTTCCACCGAAGGACGTATAGATATTGGCGATAAATGCGCCATCAGCTGCCCCGCCAGTTATGGGACTGACCTCGAAATTCGTATCTGGAGTTTGACTCGTGAAGCGCACTAGACCTCCAACCAACCCGGCTCCAATAGCAAAAGTCATTTCTCCGCTGAAAGACCTACCATCGTCGAGAAAAATGTCGAAGTCATAAATTCCCCCAAATGCCGAGACCTGCAACGTGGAAAGTTGGTTTCCTTCGAGTCGTAAGGCAACCGCCAAAATCCATTTGCTAGACTCCACTTCCACAGTCCCTTTAAATCCCTGAGCAATTGATAGTCTCTCGTTGATGAAGAAAGATTGGTGATTGAAAGGAGCTAGAACAATAGTCCTGCCATCGATGAATTGACCTGTTTCCGAGAAGGCTTTAATGGTTACTGTGATTTCTTCATCACGCACATTTGATAAAGCTAAGCCGGTGTTAATATTACCTTCGTACTCACCTATGAAATAGAAATGTTCAATGGGGATACTCACTGGAACGCCAATTGAATCGAGCAGCGTGTCTCCATCCTTCCACTGGAAAATCACGGTACCATCTATTTGCTCATTGAAGTTAATGTTTGCTTGAGACCGACGATCCCACACGATGATATGTCCTGGAATGACTGTGCCAAAGCGTGTCAAGCGGAATCTTTGAACTGATCCAGGAGGAACATCTAGCTGATAGAAATTAGACACGCTGATACCGTTGATCAATACCGGAAGGAAGAATCCATCATTGTCAACGACGGCGAGAGAGCCCTCGAAAGTTTGAACTCCCTTATTTGTCAACTGTACGACCGTGGTAAATGAATCGCCGACTGCGATCTGTGGGAATCCCAAACGCACATTTTGCGATAGACCAACTGTTATGTTAAGTCCAAGCACTACGGAAGCAACAAAGAACGATCTAGTTTTCATAAACAAACCTCCCCTAGGCGGTATGCTAGTCGATTGGCGCTTAACAGGGAAAAGAACGGGCATCCAGAAGATGTGCCCATGCTTGTACCTCCTCGCTTAATCTCTGTCGATTCTAGCATCGAACTGGAACCTGATCTTGAAGGTCAGTATCAGGTTGATGAAGCCTTCACCTGCACGAAAACTTGTAAAGCTGGCTGCTCTCCTCAATATAGAGGTCTGCCAGTGTCACCGCACTGATGTGTTGTATTTCCATGATGGGGAGTATAGCTGTAATGGAAAGTTCTCTAGGTCTCTACTATGGAACTGACAAAACTGACAAAAGGGGGGTTGTGAAGTTTGTCTGGCAGTCACGGCTCCAAGCCCATGCGGCGAAGCAGGGGTGCGCGTGCATGCACCTCGCCGAATAGAATTTCACAATCCTCAAAAGCAATTAGATCAGTTGCCTGTCAGCACCGGCTTGAAAGTGGACCAATTTTAGCGGAATAAAATTGACCCATCTTTAGAAGCCCCATCGGCCAGGAGGTGGTAAAGGAACTCTCAATAGATCTTAGAAAACCGGATTCACCAACCGCCTCAGAATCGCCGATTAGTCGATTGGAATTTCCTTCCTTACAAAATAGTATAAGACCCAGGAAGGATTTGGTTATGAAAAGAGCGATTCTATGTTTTATCGCGCTCTGTATTTTCCAGCAGGCGAGTGCAATTACCTACCCCCAACTGGCTTTGGGTGGTGGCTACAAATGCATCCTGCTTGTGTCTAATAAGAAGGACTTCAAGTGGGAAGGGGCAATCTTTTTGAGAGAAGGAAACGATCTAGCCTGGAGCGGTAACTGGTCGGCAAACGGCAGAGATCTCACCGGCTTTAGTAGTTTTAGTTTTACTCTTCCAGGGAAAGGAAGCAGGAAATTTATCTTAGAAGGGGACTCGCAATTACGAGCGGGGTACCTTGAATTACGCGGCCAATCAGGGTTTTCGACTTCCGATGTGGTCGTATCATTTTTCTACAACTTTATCCTTGAAGGTGAATTGGTGGACTCGACCGGGGTGTTACCTGCTTCTCCTGATGACGAATTCGTGTTCCCCGTCGAAAAGGATGTTAAGGTTAATACCGGATTGGCCTGGGTTGCCTGGTTACCATCTATTTTCACAAGCCCTTTTGAAATAGCTTTTACTCTCTATGATTCGGAAGGGAACCTGGTTCAGAAAAAGAGCCTGGAATACCAAGGTCATTCTGCGCTATTTTTCGATGAGGTATTCGACAACGTGCCGGACAGCTTTCGTGGAATGATCATTATGCAGTCCCAAGAGTGGATGTACCTTACCGTCCTTCGACTTGAATTTACTTCGACTGGGTTTCAGTTAACCAGCGTTCCAGCTGGTGACCTTTTCCTCTTCTTCTAAAGACTCGTCAACTGGTGGCTCCATCAAGACCTACCCGCGCCAGGATGTTGCGGCCTTAAAAAGCGCCCGAGATTGGTTCACAATCGCCGATTGCTGAGCCTCTATGCCCCCTTAAACCGCTGATTTGCCCGCGCCGGGTGGTAGGGGCCTAAAAACGCCCACGAGGTTCCCTCAGAATCAACGACCTCCAAGCCGCCCTTAGCCTATCATCCCCCAAATTGACGGATTTGCTGGGGTTCGCTAGGCTACCCATTCTCTTGGAGGAAAAGGATGACCAAAGCTGACCTGGGACCCCGATTGCTGGTGCAATATCGGGGTCCTCTCTCCGCCTTAGGCACAGAGAATACACCATTCTTCTTTACTGAATTTTGCCGCGCGCCCGGCGGCGCGGATGATCTTGAGGCTCACTAAACCGGCGAGTGTTTAAAAAAGATCAGTTTTCGGTGATCGTTGACAAAAAGATCGCACCAAATGCTATTAAGGAAATTCCAAAACAAATTAGGAGATCTTTTATCGCAGTTCCCCTTTTCTTGGGCTTGCGCACTTCCCCAATGCCCACTTGCACACCACGATCTACTCTAACTTTGCTGATCTGCCCTTTCTCGAAGTCATAACCACAACTACAGCGTAGGATCGAAGGCGGATTAGCAAAGCCGCAGTTTGGGCATACTTTAATCATTTTTGACTCCAGTTGATGGTGGGAATCGTTTCATTACTCCTTCGCCCCCGCCTTCTTGAGCAACTCAACGATTTCGGTGTGGCCATTGGCATCGTGAGAATGTCAGCGCCTACCTTTGCTTTGCTTGGCCTGCTCAAACTTTTTTAGTTGCTCTTTGGCGTAGTCCCAGTCGGGCTTAAGCGTAATGGCCTTCTTGATTGTTTGGATGGCCTTGTCATATTTTCGATTGGAGTAGTAAGCCTCTGCTAGTGTGTCGAGATAAGCTGGCTCTTTTCCCTGACTGCCTTCTACAGCTTTCTTTGCGTACTCGATAGCCTTTTTCGGATCCTGAAATTTAGGGTCTTTAGCCGTCGCGTAAAGCCACCCCAAACTGTTCTGGGCCGTGACATTCCCCTGTTCGGCAGCCGGTCGAAGCCACTTGACCGCCTCCTCATAGCTTTGGGTCACGCCCCTGCCGGCGGTGTACAGCTGCCCCAAATACGCCTGGGCCCTGGCAAGCCCTTGCTCGGCTGCTTTCCGAAACCACCTTGCGACTTCTTCGTCGTTCTGCGGCACGCCCCTGCCGAGGGCGTATAGCGACCCCAAAGTCTCCTGGGCCTCAGGATGGCCTTGCTCGGCTGCTTTCCGAAACCATTTCACAGCATCGGAATGATCTTGGCTCACTCCGATGGCGTCGCGATACATAATGCCAAGCCGGGATTGTGCCAGAGCAAGCCCCTTCTCTGCCGCTTTACGATACCGCTTGGCTGCTTCCTTGTAGTCTTCTTTTACGCCGAACTCGTAGCTGTATGCCAGGCCGAGCAGTAGCTCTGCCATGGCGCTACCAGATTTGGTCGCTTGCTTGAGGAGGTCTATGTCCTCCGCTCTCAAGCTTCTTGCTGAGTCAAAAATCTCCTTGTCCGACTCTACCTCCAACAGCAGATACAATTCTGGAAATTCGAGATGAGTAATTGCTCGTTCATCGATGTCAAACTTGATTGACTTGATTACGGAATGCAGTAGTTCCGGTGGATCACCGTCATCGAATGTCGCCATTACAATGTGGTACAGCGGCTTGGCGCCAGGCTGAAAAACGCTGTCCTTAGCCGAAACCATGATCCACCAGAAGTAAGGGAACTTCCCGACTACGTCGTCAGGAAGGGACAACAACTTGGCCTCATCTTGAACCTGAGCTGATGTACGCGCCCGAAAAGCCTGAGCCAACCTCTTGATTCCACCATACGTGAACATACTAAGCTCTCCGAGTAGGGCCTGGCTTGGCACGAAGTCGACATCCCAAAGATCCACCGGGCCTTGTATCTGAAGAAGGGATCCTGGAGTTAGGCTTGATATGTAGATTCCTGCTGGGTTGTTTGTCTGGAAGAACAGGGGAAAAACAATTTTCCCATCAGGACGTACGAATTGCGAGATCTCTCGTATGAGTTTTTCTTTGTCGTTTTTTGCAAGGATCATCCATTCAGCAGCCTTTTTTCCATGAGCCTCATCCACTTCCTTTGGGATTGGAAAAAACATGCTGGCGAACGTATCAAGGCCCCAGCTTCTCTTTGAAAGCGGGCCCATCCCCTCTGGCAGAGATTGAGCTAGACTCTTGGTGGTGTCGGCAGTCAGGAATGACCGCCAAACAATTGGCTGAGCGCCAGCCTTGGGATCCTTGCCAAAGTCCTGCAGAAATTTCTTATGTGCTTTCTCATGGTTCATGCCGATAAGAGGATTATCCGAAGAATGGATCTGGATAATCGCCGCTGAAGAAGGGTCATAGAATGCCCGTCCTTCGCCAAATTGAAATCGACCAGGAGCATATAGTTGATTTGCGACGGCCAACTCCGGCCTTTCCTGAAAAGAACCCGGTAGCTCAACGTGGATGCCATCTAGGGTAACTGTCAATCTTTCGGATGTTTTCAGCAACAAAACAATTTCGTTTCCAGAAGCCCACATTTGAGCAGTCGTACCTTGCTTGTCCTTCACGCTCATGTCCGCACCTGCATCCAGCAAAACCTTCACGGTTTTAGCACTGCCTCCAAATGCTGCCCACATCAACGGAGTCATACCATTCTCGTCTTTTGCATCTACGTTAACTCCTGCTTCGAGCAGAGACCGAACTTCTTCGGTTTGGCCATCCTGTGCGGCTTTGATCAACTGAGTGTTAACATCCTGTGCAAAGGCAGGGATTGGAATTAGCAGTCCCAGTAATATGGTTATAATTGTTTTGTTGGGCATAACGACTCTCCTCTTGGTTCTTACTCCTTCGCCCCCGCCTTCTTGAGCAACTGCATTATGTCGATGTAACCTTCCTTTGCGCTTTCGGTGGCCATCTTTGGAATTTGATCTGCCGTATGCATCAAGGCGGTCTTGCCCTCGTTGTCTTTCACATTCACTTTCGCCCCTGCATCCAGCAAGGTTTTCACAGTTTCGCGATGACCTGCCCCCACCGCGTGCATCAGCACCGTCCAGCCATTGTTATCCTTCGCATTTACATCAGCACCTCCATCCAGCAAGATCTTCACGAATTCGCTATCATACGCCCCCACCGCTACCATGAGGACGCTGTACGGGGCATTTACATCAGCACCTGCTTCCAGTAAGGTTTTCACCACGGTGTAATCATCCTTTTTGGTCGTCATTACTGCTCGGAACAGGGGGGTCTGGCCCAGGTTATCCTTCGCATTTACGTCCGCACCTACTTCCAGCAAGGTCTTTACGATTTCGCTACGAAGGTTTCCTGCCGCTAACTGCAAGGCTGTCTGGCCCTCGTTGTCCTTCACATTTACGTCAGCACCTGCTTCCAGCAAAGTTTCCACGGCGGAGCTGTCACCATGTAGTGCGGCATAGCTCAATGTTGTAAATCCCGCTGTGTCTTTCGCATTCACGTCGGCCCCAGCTTTGAGCAAAGCCTGAATTTTTTCGGTTTCACCGTTCCGTGCCGCTTCTAGCAAGTCTAAATCGGTGTCCTGCATACAGGCGCTGAACGGAATTAGCAATGCCAGCAATATGACGACAATTATTCTGGTTGTCATAGGACACCTCCTCTTATTCCTTCGCCCCCGCCTTCTTCAACGATTCGGTAGTTTCGGCGTGCCCTCTTTGTTCGGCCAGCATTAAAGCAGTCTCCCCAGTGTTGGTCTTCGCATCGACGATTTCGGTGTGGCCTTTGTGCCTCAGGGTGCCATCAAAGCTGTGTTACCCTGATTATCTTTCGCAGCTAGGTCCACATCTCAGTCTAGTAATAGCTTAACGGTCTCGATGTGACCTCTAATGGGTTCGGTGCGAACATTAGAAAAGTTCTGCCACCACACGCTTTCATTAACGTCAACACGTTTGTCTACTAAAAGGGGTCACGTCTCACCCAAAGAATAGTGACTCACAAACAAATATCCAGACGTCACGGGCAAGCACTCGCGCCACGATCTTTCGTGCTGCGGGGTCCGAACAAAGGTCTGAGGCTCTTCTTTCGGCGGCGGCGGCCTTCTGCTGCCAGCCTTCAATGAAGCTGCTTCTGTAGACCTCGGCCAAGAACCCCCACGGCCGGTGGTGTTCGGGCAGGAGTTCTGTAGCTTTCTGGGCTGCAGCGATGGCTTCTTCCGTGTTGCCAAGTGTGCCGTATTGCAGGGCAAGCTCGAACAGAAGCAGATGCTGATAGCCCTTCGCAATTCCGGGGATAGCCAAGCCGTTCTTGAGCCGCTCTTGGGCCTCGACCATGCGGCCAACGCAGGACAAGGCATAGCTGAAAACAAACTGCTCCGCAGCTTGCTGGTCTGGAGTTCTCGGGGCATAGTCCGGAGCCGGGGATTGTTTTGCCAGTACTTCTGCATAACTAGGTGGGTAAGCAGCAAGATACCATCGCTTTGTTGGTTTCCACATCTTCTCAAAGTCATCGAAGCTGACCTGCCAAGCCGGGCCGAAGGACGGGTCGTGGAGTATGACGATCTTTTGCTTATCGTCGTAACCGATAACGACTCGACTTGACTGGAGCAAGCTTTCCCAGGGGCTCATGTTAAACCGAGCTTCTAAATCACGAAACATCCCCAGGGAGACCATTCTCCCAAGAACACCCGAGCAGATGCCTTCCTGTTTGATCTGGAAGCGCATCATTGCCGCGATAGCAAACAAACCAGGGTCCAGCGTGTGCGCATAAGGCGTCATGGCTGGAGAAACGATGACGGGAATTCCGCGGTCAATGAATCGCTTCAGGTCGTTGAGGTTTTTCCCCTCGCCGGAATCTACGTGGCCCCAACCCCCAGGCCCCCTGGGAAGAGCCTCGTCCCCTTTCTTAAGCAGTTTCAAATCCTGCCCCCAATACTTCAAGACCATCCCCAACGAGGCCGCAAATGACGGATTCAAGATTTCCTTATCTTGATACTCCAAGCGCGCCGCTTCACGCCAACTGATAAATGGAACCCCCAAGATAAGCTTAGTAGAAGAGGAAGCTTTGAGCTTCACTGATTGTTTGTGAATTGGAGCCGAGGCAACCAGGGATTCCGCCGTCTTAGTGCGCGTCTGGACTGGCGTTGATGGTTGCCCGGAGGTGCCCACAGGTCGTACCTGGAAGCTAGCCACAACAGCGTCGAGATCATCGAACCCCTTGCCCTGCTGCTTTATGGGATGGCCATCCTGCCACATCAAGACATAGAATCTCTGCCGCTCCTCGAAATCCTGAGGGAAGTACAGGAGGAAGAGGCCATCTGCGATAAGCCCCTTGGCGGGAAACACGATCCGAAAACTCAGCGTGGGATACCCATGCCCTGCGATCTCGCGTTCTCCTTCAGTGAATCCTTCCCAGCGGCCTTCATAACGGGGCAGGTGCCGCTCGGAATCGAAATACTTTGAGATATGCTCTTGTTGACTCAAGCTGCGAAGTGAGGATGGTACACCAATGGGCCATATCGCGAGATTCTGAGCGCGGCCTTGCTCCTCTGACCGCGTTAATATGATCCCTGACGCCGTCTCTTCGCGTTGCCAGCCGGTCCCGCGGATTTCAAAGCTGATTTCTTTAAAATCGACCTTATTGAGCCCAAGTTGTTGGCCACCCTCGGAATAGAGGGCGAGTGGAACTTCATAGCTTCTCAGTAAAGTGACAATTTTGGGTGTGGCCCAAATCCGGGCAGTCGAGCCTTGCTTGTCCTTGACGCTCACATCCGCACCCGCATCCAGCAAAGCTCTGACGGTGTTGGTATGCCCCCCAAATGCCGCCCACATCAAGGGTGTCATTCCATCCACGTCTGTTGCATTTACGTCAGCGTCTGCGTCCAACAGAGCTTTGACCCTGTCCGTCTGACCATTCTTGGCCGCTTC
>JALLOM010000096.1 GCA_027717865.1 Acidobacteria bacterium AH-259-O06
TGACCGCCGAGCTTGCCTCAAATCTACCGGAAATGTCTGATGATTCACTGTCCTCAGACGTTCTGATCGCTTCCGGCTATGTGGTGGCCCATCACAAGATCTCGGTCGGATCCAAGGTAATGGGCAAAGTGGCCTGGGTGGGAGTGGAGAAGGGAGACCGCGTCCGCATGGGCCAATTGCTGGTCAAATTGGGCGATCGTGAATACGTGGCAAGGTTGAATGAGGCAATTGCAGCCCAAGAGGCGGCTGAGGCCCGGCTTACCGAACTGGAAGCGGGGAGCCGTCCCCAGGAGATACAAAGAGCTGAGGCGGAGCTGCAAAGGGCCAAGACAGAGCTCGAGAACGCACGGCTGGAGTGGGAGCGCTTGCAGAAGCTTCTGGAGAGTGGCGTTGTTTCCCAGCAGCAGATCGATGATGCCCGTTCACGCAAGGATACCTACCAGGCTGCTGTGAGAGTGGCACAGAAAAACTACGAACTTCTGAAACTGGGCCCCAGGTCAGAGCAAATCGCCCACGGGAGAGCGGAAGTGGAGCGGACGCGAGCCAGTGTAGATTATGCCCGAGCGCTTTTGGAAGCCACGGAAATCCGCGCTCCTATCAGCGGGACTGTTCTGGAACGGATCGTCGAGACCGGAGAGATGGTGACGACTTCCTTGGCCGGAGTAGTGGCTCTCGCGGATTTAAACGATATTCAGGTTGAATTGGACATTAGCCAATCGGATTTTAACCGAATTTCTCGGGATCAGGACTGCCGCATGACGCCGGAAGCCTACCCGGACCGAGAATATCGGTGCGAGATTGCCGAGATCTCGCCGGAAGCCAACCGGCAAAAGGCAACCATACAGGTGAAGGTCCAAATCCTTGAACCGGATGAGTTTTTGCGCCCCGAGATGACGGCCCGGGTGACATTTTCAGAATCCAAGGAGCCAGGAGTCAGGAGTCAGGAGTCAGGAGCCGGGAGACAGGAGCCACCTGACAACAGACAGCAGACCACAGACAACAGACCATAGATCACAGGAACTCAAAACTCAGAACTCACAGCTCAACAGCTCAACAGCTCAAGAGCTAAATAAAAGGTGAGATCATGAACAGGCCCCCAATGACGAAGCCACTGATTGAGATGCACGGATTGAGCAAAGTGTTCCGGCGCGACAGTGTGGAAATTCATGCTTTAGAGAACATCAACCTCAAGATTTTCTCGGGAGATTTTGCCAGTTTGATGGGCCCTTCAGGATCCGGGAAAACTACCTTACTCAACATCATCGCCGGAATTGATCGTCCTACCGGAGGAGAGCTGCAGGTAGTGGACTCCGATCTTCTTTCATTGAGTGAAGATCAGCTGGCAAGCTGGCGCAATCAGCATGTTGGATTCATTTTCCAGCACTTTAACCTGATTCCGGTTCTCACCGCTTTTGAAAACGTCGAACTGCCGCTGCTGCTGACCTCTCTCTCCAGGAAAGAAAGGCGAGAACACGTGATGACCGCTCTCAACCTAGTAGAATTGAGCGATCGGGCCGAGCACTACCCGCGTCAGCTTTCGGGTGGCGAGGAACAGCGGGTGGCAATCGCCCGGGCTATTGTTACCGATCCGACTTTTGTTCTGGCGGACGAGCCTACCGGAGACTTGGATGCCGGGTCGGCGAGCGAGGTCCTTGACATTTTAAAGGGGCTTAATGAGCAGTTTGAGAAGACCATTATCCTGGTGACCCACGACCCGCGTGCCGCCGCCTATGCGGCGGTTAAATATTACCTGGACAAGGGTATCTTGAAGGATTCGCCCGAAGTAGCGGTGAGCGGCGAGCATTGAGGTTCCAGGTTCCACTTGAAACCTGGAACCTGAAACCTCAACAGCTCGATAGCGCAAGAGCTCGACAGAGGAGATCCTAGTGCACCCCATCGATTGGATGATCGTCGCTTTGTACTTCGTCTTGAGTTTTGGCATCGCCGCGTATTATTCCAAGAGAGCCGGCAAGGATATTCACGAATTCTTTCTCTCGGGACGAAACCTTCCCTGGTGGCTGGCTGGAACTTCCATGGTGGCCACCACTTTCGCCGCCGATACTCCTCTTGCAGTCACCGAGTTGGTGGCCAGAAATGGAATCGCGGGAAATTGGCTGTGGTGGAATTTTTTATTTGGTTCCATGTTTACAGTCTTTTTCTTCGCCAGACTGTGGAGAAGGGCAGGCGTCCTGACCGATGTCGAGTTTATCGAGCTTCGATATTCGGGGAAACCAGCCTCCCTTCTACGTGGATTCCGGGCCCTTTATCTCGGGCTTTTCATTAACACGGTGATCATGGGCTGGGTCAATGTGGCAATGGCCTCCATCCTGATCGGGATGTTCGATGTCTCCCAGGAACAGGTTCGATACTACGTCTTTGGAGCAATGCTTTTCGTGGCCATCTACTCTGCTCTTTCAGGCCTGTGGGGAGTTGCGGTCACGGATCTTATTCAGTTTGTCATCGCCATGACAGGGACCCTCATCCTTGCCATTGTAGTCATTAATTTGCCTCAGGTGGGTGGAGTTACTGGATTGAAAAATCAACTCCCGGACTGGGTATTTCGATTCACTCCCGAGGTTGGTTCCGGGGTCCAGGGTGTCGCCTATGGTGGAGTCCTGGCGCTAAGTGTCAGTGCATTCGTAGCCTATATTTTTATTCAGTGGTGGGCAGCCTGGTATCCCGGGGCGGAACCTGGAGGTGGTGGATTTGTCGCCCAAAGGATGATGTCTGCCAAGGATGAAAAGCATTCCCTATTGGCCACGCTCTGGTTCACCATTGCACATTACTGTCTTCGGCCCTGGCCCTGGATTCTAGTCGGCTTGGCCAGCCTGGTTCTGTATCCGGACCTCGGCCCGGCGGATAAGAAACTGGGATACATTTACGCCATGCGGGATTTTCTGCCAGTAGGACTGAAAGGTTTGCTGGTAGCCGCATTTTTCGCGGCCTACATGTCCACTATCGCCACTCAGCTCAACTGGGGAACTTCTTATCTGATTAATGATTTCTACAAGAGATTTATCAAGACCGGCGCTTCGCAAAAGCACTATGTCTTTGCTTCCAGAGTAGCCACCTTGATCGTGATGATTGCCTCCATTCTGGTGACGCTGGTGATCCAGACCATTTCAGGGGCATGGCAGTTTATGATCGAGTCCGGTGCGGGACTAGGACTTGTTCTGATTCTTCGATTCTACTGGTGGCGTATTAACGCTTGGAGCGAAATGACTGCGATGGTGGCTCCTTTCTTTGTCTACACCTACATCAAGGTGTACACCACAATCACATTTCCCGAATCCCTCTTCTATATCGTGGGGGTCGCAACGGCTGTCTGGGTTCTGGTCACCTTTCTCACCAGGCCTGTTGAAGAGGGACATCTTATTCAGTTTTATCGACGGGTTCATCCGGGCGGCATTGGTTGGCAAAAAGTGGCGAATGAGGTCGCTGACGTCAGGGGGGACTCCGGTTTTGGATGGTTGTTTATAGACTGGGTATGCGGAGTCCTTCTGGTGTACATGTTTCTGTTTGGGGTAGGAAAGGTTATTTTTGGAGAATTCTTAGTCGGCTTCGCGCTTCTTGTCCTGGGATTGATAGGGGGTGGCGTCATCTACTGGGATCTTTCCAGGCGTGGCTGGGAAGAAGTCGCCCAGTAAGGGGCCTAAACTCAGGAACATTTCTATGATCGCTAGGCGAGATTTGAAAGAGCTTATCGAATGGGAAAGAAAGCCTGGAAGTCCCGTGCTCAGTGTTTACCTGGACGTTGATCAGTCCCGGGCTGCAAATTTAAATCGAGGTTTCGAGGCGGCGCTCAAGAACGAACTGCGCTTCGTCCAGGAGCAATTGAAAGGCAAGAAAAAGCGCGAAGAATTCAGGAAAGATACAGAACGGGTGCTGAATTTCATTTCACGCTATGAGCCCACGCAGCGGGGTCTGGTCATTTTCTGTGATGCTTCCAGGAAATTCTTTTGGCATCGACAGGTGAATGTTCCTGTCATCAGCCGGGCCTACTGGAGTGAAAGGCCTCATGTGCGGCCGCTGCTGGAGGCCTTCGACGAGTTCGAACGCTATGGCGTGATTTTAACGGGCAAGGCACAGGCACGTGTGTTTACCGTCTTTCTTCGGGAAATTGAGGAGCACCAGGAGGCCTTCGCCGAGGCAGACGTGAGGCACATCAAAGGGGCCGGCTCAGACCATCGGCGTTCCCAGATGAACATCCAGCGTAAGGCTGATGAGCACGCAAGATGGCATCTAAAGCGAGTGGCCGAGCTGGTGGAAGAGCTCTCGGATAAGTACGCGTTTGACAGGATGGTCTTAGCCGGACCCGCGGGAGTCACAAGCGAGCTTTATGGTTTGCTTCCGAAGCGGCTGCGCCAGCGGGTGGTGGCCTCCAGAGCACTACCCGTGGATTCCAAGCCGCATCATGTGCTCATGGAGACTTTAAAGATTGAGGAAAAGGTGGAGCGAGCCGGGGAGAGAAAATTGGTCAGAGAGCTGATTACGGCAGCCGCCAAGAATGAGCGAGCTGCTATTGGCCTTGAGTCGACGATCACGGCTGCAGAGGAGGGAAGAATATGGAGGTTCGTCTATGCTGAAGACTTCGCGCCAGGCGGAGCCGAATGTGTGAAATGTGAGGTGTTGTTTCCAGGCACAAAAAGGTCATGTCCTTACTGCAGAGGGAAGTTAAGGCGGGTGAATGATCTGGTCGAACGCTTGGTGAAACAAGTAGTAAGTGCAGGTGGCAAGGCCGAGCAGGTGCGGGAAGCGGCGGCCAAAAAGCTCACGGATGCGGGCGGTGTGGGCGCTTTTCTTCGCTTCTAGGGGTCGCGTTCCAGCACGACAGCACCACCGCACCACAGCACGAAATCACGAACACACGAACGCACGAAAATCACTGGTACATCCTCTTTGAGAGTCGGCGAAGGGCGATCTCGCCAGCCAGCAGGGCAGAAACGATGATCCAAGCTGCTTCGAGCATTGACCAAGAATCCAACCGGCCGGTCATGAGATCACGTGACAGATCTACCACGCTGGTAATGGGCAAAGCCCAAGACAGATACTGAAGCACCAGAGGGAGTCGATCGACAGGGAAGTAAGCGCCGCAAATCCACAGGGAAGAGAAAGCTACCCCAATGAAGTAATTGTACTGGTAAATAGAGGAAATGGAGGCCGTGTAGGCAAAGGCGACGGCAGCCAAGCCGGTGGCTCCCACCATGATCACAACAGGAATTAAGACGCTCATGGGAGAATGGAGGATATCGAAGAGCAAGAGAATGACCATAATCAGAAGGCTGTCGAATGCTGCTTTGGAAGCGGCCCACAGAATTTCCCCTGCACCCAGGCTTGCAACTCCAATGGGCGTGCTTAATATGGCATCATAAGTTGATTGGTAGACCATCCGAAAATAGGCGCCGTAAGTGCACTCAAGGATGGCACGTACGAGTCCAGTCACCACCAAAATACCTGCTCCCACGAACATTAAATAAGGTATCCCCGTGACCTTGGCGGCGATCAGACTTCCAATTCCCCAGCCGAAGGCCAAAATCGAGACAGCGGGCTCCAGCAAAGGAGGGAGTACCTCCGCCTTCCACAATCTTAGATTGACATCGTAGTTGCGCCGCCACACCGCGAAAGCATCAAAGAAATCGATCTGTAGGAGAGTGCTGCCTGACATCAGTCCAATCGGTCCCGCCCCGTCAGCTTCAGGAAAACGTCCTCAAGATTTGAGGGACGAAGCAGGGATTTATGATCCGAGTATTTGCTTATCAAAGGTGTCAGCAGTTCCGGACTCGGGGCAAAATAGTAATGAGTGGCGCCATGGGCTTCAGCAATCACCTTTGGAGCCAGCGAAAGAGGGCTACGGCCATCCACCTCATGAACTTCAAGTACGAATCGAGACACATTTCGTTCAATCAGGTCCAGTGGTTTTCCCAAAGCCAGTATTTTGCCTCGATCCATGATGATGAGGCGGTCGCACAATGTCTGTGCTTCTTCCATATAGTGCGTTGAAAGCAAGA
Organism: Acidobacteria bacterium AH-259-O06; assembly: GCA_027717865.1. GTDB lineage: Bacteria > Acidobacteriota > UBA6911 > RPQK01 > JADFOI01 > JALLOL01. Next base: position 6,009 of record JALLOM010000096.1, read on the forward strand.
TCGTAATCTGACGGCGGCGCAGTTCCCGCAGCCGGTCCCAAAGATCGTGACGGACGTGCGGATCCAATCCGGTGGTGGGCTCATCCAGAACCAGCACCTTGGGGTTATTCATTAATGCCCGGGCTACGATGAGACGGCGCTTCATTCCACCGGAAAGTGCTTCCACCCAGGTGTTCCGTTTCTCCGTTAGACCCATAAAGTCGAGAAGCTCTTCCGCCCGGTCCTGGGCTTCGCCCGCCGGAATGCGGAAGTAGCGCGCATAGACATTTAGGTTGTCGATAACATTGAGATCAGGGTCAAGGTTGTTTTCTTGCGGTACAATGCCTACCAGTGCTTTGATCTTCGACTGGTCATGTCTTACGTCCCATCCCTCGACGAGCAAGTGGCCTGACGTGAGTGGGGTGCGGCAGTAGATCATTCGCATCGTAGTGGATTTGCCCGCCCCATTGGGTCCCAGCAGGCCAAATGATTCTCCCCGCTCGACGATGAAGTCGATTTCATCAACTGCGGTGAAAGTCCCGTACTTTTTCATCAGTCGATGGGCTTCAACCGCATGGCGCCGTCCTGGTGACTGTTCACAATGATTCCCCTGAGAGACTTTTATGCCAGCCACGGCCGAGCTTGGCGCGTTTTGTTTGCGGGACGGATTCGAAAACGCAGAAATTCTCATTTTCCCAGAGGATTTTAGCAAATGTCTGAGAAGTGGTACTGTTATTGGTCAAGTTGGAGAATAACTGGGGGGAGGGGGTCAGACCTCAAGGTCTGACCCCCTCCAACTTTCGGCCCCCCAATTCCCTTTGGAAGAAGAAAGTTCAATGTCTGTAAGAGATCAAGAGACAGGAAATGAACTCCGGATTTTTTCGCAAACTGAGAGGAATCGGTGGCATCCAATTGAGCGCTCTATCTGGGCACGAGACTCCGGGGTCGCTCAGGACGATGCGGCCTTATCGATTGTCAGGACATTGCTTGACCAGCCCCGATGGGTAGAGCCGCGTTTCCTGTACGATGAGCGAGGTTCTCAGCTGTTCGAAAAGGTCTGCTCCCTTCCAGAATATTATTTGACCCGTACAGAAGATGCGATCCTTGAAAAAGAGGCTGGACGCATCATTGATGTGGCTCCAGTGGAATGTGTCGTGGAGTTGGGGGCGGGATTTTCCAAGAAAACGGCTCGTCTTTTGAAAGAGCAAGCCCGGCAGCGGGGAAGAAGTACGTTCGCTCCAATTGACGTGAGTCTTACAGCCCTGGCTGGGTCGCGAGATGCTGTCGAAGGGCAGTTTCCTGAGATCGACTTTAGCGGATTGTATGCTCGTTACGAGGAGGGAATTTCCAGCATCGAGAAAGATATTCCCACGCTATTTGCTTTTCTGGGCAGCAGTGTTGGAAACTTTGACCAACTCAGTTTTGCGCGGTTTTTTCATCTACTGGGCACGTCCATGGGGCCGAATGATTTCCTGTTGCTCGGTGTGGATCGGATCAAAGAGGTGGAAATTCTCGAGAAAGCCTACAGCGATTCTCAGGGAGTCACGGCCGAGTTCATTTTGAATATCTTCACAAACATCAACCGCATTGTTGGAACTGATTTCGATTTAGACAAAATGCAATATTACTCCTGGTACAATCCTCAGTGGCAGCAAATGGAGATATATGCCATCGCCACCTCTGATCAGGAGATTCACTTGCCTTCTCTTGGATCAGCATTTGTGTGGAAAAAGGGGGAGAGAATTCTGGTTGAAATCAGCCGCAAGTTTGAGCCGGAGCAACTGCAGCAGCAACTTCAGTTCTTCGGCTTCAAACCGATGGAGCATTTTACTGACTCCAAACAGTGGTTTTCCCTATTACTATTTGAAAAAGCTTCACAAAAAGTTGACTGAACGCACCGAGTGGTAATCCGGATTGTTGGTACAGTGTTGAAGTGGGTTCTTTGGAGCTGCTTGAAAATCGCAAATGAGAATTAGACTGATCACGCCCTCACCCAAAGCCGTTTTGGACGGAAACCGGGTGACGGCTCGACGATGGGCGCGCATTCTCAGAGACCTTGATCACCAGGTTATCGTCCAAAACCAGTACGATGGAGACTCCTGTCATCTTCTGATTGCCCTGCACGCCTTCAAAAGTTTCGAATCGGTTCGTCAATTTCGAGAGCATCATTTGAAGAAGCCCCTGATTGTGGTGCTGACGGGAACCGATCTCTATCGTGATCTTGGGCAAAGATCTCAAACTCGCTGCTCACTGAAACTGGCGACACGCCTTATCGTTTTGCAAAAACAGGCGTTCGCGGAAGTCCCGGAACCTTTCCGGGAAAAGACTCGCGTGATTTATCAATCTGCCGAACCGGTAAAAGGGGAGCAAGCCCCTCCAAAGCGCTATTTTCGGGTCTGTGTGGTTGGAAATCTGCGGCCGGAAAAAGATCCGTTTCGAGGTGCTCTGGCGAGTCACCAGCTCGCCGTAGGATCCCGTATAAGGATCTTGCAGGTAGGTCAGGCGCTGAGCCGGGAGATGGAAAAAAGAGCACTTCATGAGAACCGAACCAACCCACGTTATCGTTGGCTGGGGAGTTTACCGCATGGCAGGACACGCCGGCTGGTCGCCGGCAGCCATCTCGTGGCGCTGACTTCCCGAATGGAAGGCAGCTCGAATGTTCTGTCCGAGGCCTTGATCTCCTCGGTTCCCGTGGTGGCTTCCCGAATTCCCGGTCTGGTCGGAACTCTGGGTGAGAATTATCAGGGTTACTTTCCTGTGGGAGATACGAAGGCGTTGGCCAGGCTATTGCGAAGGACTGAGATGGATCGAGAGTTCTATCAACAGCTGAAGGCACACTGCACTCGACTTGCCCCGCTGGTCCATCCCCAGCGGGAGCGGGCTTCATGGCAAAGGCTGCTGGAGGAGATGTGGTCAAAAAAGGAGCTTCTATGAAGATCAGACTGATTTTGGCTCTTTTCATCACTTGCATTGTCTTTCCAGGAGCACCGAGATCCGAGCAGTTCGCAGACGTGTTGATTCGGGGAGGCCGGGTGCTGGATGGGACACGCTCGGCGGTTTTTCAGAGAGACGTGGCCATTAAGGATGGACGCATCCTGGCCGTGGGGGATCTGAAAGAAATGCAGGCTAACAAAATAATCGATGCCTTGGGATACTACGTGACTCCCGGCTTTATCGATATGCACAGTCATGCCTGTCGGGGACTTTCTAATCCCCACCTGGCTTCGGCAATTAATAACGTCACCCAGGGGATTACCACGGTTGTGGTAGGACAGGATGGCCGACATGCCTGGCCCGTTGGGAGCAGTCTTGCCCAGCAGGTTAAATTGTGGCGCAGCCAAGGAGTTGGCAACAATGTCATTCCTCTGGTGGGGCACGGAAGCACCCGACTCGAGGTCATGGGTTGGGATCAAGGACGCGCCAGTCCGGAGCAAGCAGCAGCGATTGCAAACCGAGTCAAAGAAGATTTAAAGCAAGGGGCCTGGGGAATCTCAACAGGGCTGAGCTACATCCCGGGCCGCTATGCTTCCACGGAGGAGGTCATCGAGGCAACCCGCCCTGTTCGTGAAATTGACGGCTTCTATATTAGTCACCTGCGCGACCAGGGAGATCATCTACTCGAGGCCATTGAGGAAATGCTTCGAATCTCGGAAGAAACCGGTGTGCGTGTGGTGGCCACTCATATTAAGTCCGCAGGGCGACGCAACTGGGGCGGCTCTCGCGCTGCGGTAAAGCGGATTAGCAAGGCACGCCGGCAAGGCATACCCGCCTACGCTGACCTCTACCCGTATGAAACCTCAAGTGATGGGGTCGATGTTTCGCTGGTCAATTGGATGAGTCTTTTTGCTCAGCAGGAAATTCAGTCCTGGCTCCCTCCGGTGGAAATTCCCACTTCCGATTTTCTCAGTTGGGTCTACCGCGTGAATCCCACCATCGGCCAGTTTTTCACCATAGGTTTTGTGAAGCAGCAGCCCGAGAGGACGATCCGAAGCATGGTACTGGACGGGTTGCTTGACCGTTTACGATCGGAGGAGGTTGTTCGGCAAAGACTTCGTGAGGTTTGGGCTGATCCCCAGCGACGCCACTTCCTGCTGCGTTCGGTGCAGCAGCGAATCGATTGGCCGGGAGGGGCGGAGCTCTTCAGGATCGAAAAGCACCCGGATGAGAGCTTGGTGGGACTCACTTTGGCAGAGGCTGCTCTCATTCGTGATGTCAGCCCAGCACAAGCGGCAGTTCAGTTGACACTGGAGGGTGCCGTCTTCACCCAATTCCACATGTCGGAAGAAGACATCATTACCTTCATCCAACAACCCTACGTGGCAGGCTGCACCGACGGATGGGTTCCAGAGTATGGTATTGGAATGACTCACCCACGATCCTATGGTGCTTTCACCCGGCGTCTGCGCCGCTATGTATACGAGCTGAATGTGATCGATTTACCCTTGGCTATTCACACCGCCACCGGCCTGCCCGCCGAAATCATCGGTCTAAAAGATCGGGGCTACATCAAGGTTGGGCAGTGGGCCGACCTGATCGTGTTTGATCCCAGGCGCGTGCGTGATCGGGCAACTTTTCGCAATCCCCACCAATACAGTGAGGGAATTGAGTGGGTCTTCATCAATGGCGAAGTGGTCGTCGAAAATGGGAAGC
>JALLOM010000097.1 GCA_027717865.1 Acidobacteria bacterium AH-259-O06
GAAGCATGTTCTGCTTGGAAGTAAACGCCACGGCCGCCGCTGGGACACAGAGCCTGAGGGGTGGGAGCGACCAGAGTGGCAAGCAAATGTGGAGGCCTGAACATAAAGAAATACCTGCAACCGCGAAAGACTGCCCCGTGCTGAAGTCGCTGCACGGATGTTGTGAAGAGCCGACCCGTCGCTACTTGGGGAAGGCCGACGATCTGTGGGAAGAAACGAGCACAAGCACCGCAGATATCACCGTGGTATGGGGTCAAGCATCCACAGAAAGGTACGCAGAGATAACGTCGGGAAGGACCATCTCCCAGCAGGGACTGGCAACAACCTGCAAGGACCGACCGTATAAGGTGAGAAGCCGAAAGCAGGAGGAGGGATCTGGTCTGACGCATGGGCTCGTAGGAGCGAAGAAGGTGGGGCAACGCCCACTGACGTAGCCCGAGAGGCTACGGCGTAGCGGGTAACACCCGTGGCGTGCAAAGGTGCCCTGGGCACTTGGCGGTCCTTGGCCTGCCTCGGACTCAGAGCCGGGAGATGCGGGTCATTAAAGATGGACTAGTTCCGCGTGCAAACCACCGTTCGGAGGGGTGTATATGTGCCAGCATTTAAGCTTCCCTGGCGGTGGGTAGGCCGCGGAAGGAAAAGCCAAGGTCAGAACCGGACTCGGGAAAACCGACCGTCCGGGATCGCAGGGGGCTCCTGGGAAACGTGACCAATGGAGGAAATAGGAACCCGCTCTGCAACCGAAAGGGCAGAGGCGGTCACTCTCCTCCTAAAGGTGCGCGCGCCCAGGTTCTACCCGACACCTTTGAAACATCCTTGTACGACGAATGGGGCGTGCAGCGAAGTGACTTCGAGCTGGCGGATGTATTTGGCGTGTGGTTCAAGGGACGGGTGCAGCGGCGGATGCAGAACTCCTATCTTCGCTTGGAAAAGGACCCGACAACGGGCAAATTCCATCCGATTCTGGCCGGACTCGAGGATACCCCACGCATCATCAATGGCGTCCAGCGTGTAGACGTAGGACCGCGCGAGAAGTACTTGAATCCGCCACTCACTTTGATTCCCTCCTACCCCGACCTTCCCATGGAAGAGGTTTACCCGCGTGTGCTAAACAGCGGAATCCCAGAAGTCTACCTCCGCGAGGTGGGTAGGAGCCGCATCGTGTATTTTCCCTGGGACATCGACCGTACCTTTTGGGAAGTGATGTGTGTGGATCACGGCAAACTCATGCGTAATGCCGTGAAATGGGCAAGCAATGAAGAGGAGCCTGTAACGGTCACTGGTCCCGGTGTTTTAGATGTGACCATCTGGCGGCAGAAAGACTCTATGACAGTGCACTTGGTGAATCTCACCAACCCTATGATGATGAAGGGGCCGTTTCGGGAACTCATTCCCATTGGCGAGCAAAAAGTGCGGGTGCGCCTGCCGGAGGGAAAGAAACCGAAAAAGGTACATCTGCTGGTCAGTGGCCAGTCCCCTCAGGTGCAAGAGTCGGCAGGATACGTTAGTCTCACTGTTCCCTCGATCCGCGACCACGAGGTTGTGGCGATTGACTTATGAGCTGCGCTCGACCCGGCCAGGCCTCGGGATTCACAAGAAAGGGAGGGCGCTCACCCCGTAAAACCTGTAACATCTGCTGTGTTGCCCCCTCCCACTTGCCCTGTTCTGAGCGGTCAGTATAAGCAGCGATGTGGGGTGTCACAACGACATTGCTCAGGCGGAACAAAGGGTTGTTTGGTGCTGGGGGTTCGGGCTCAAAGACATCCAGCGCCGCTCCGGCCAGATGACCTGACTCCATGACGTGCGCCAGTGCCGCCTCGTCCACCACAGGACCGCGGCTGACATTGATCAGGTAAGCGCCTTGCTTCATTCGCCGCAGCTCCTGCTCCCCGATTAAGTGCCGCGTTTCCGCGGTGAGGGGGCTGTGCAATGTCACGAAGTCAGCCCGCTCCAGTAAAGCATCCAGGTTGTCCACCATCTCTACCCCCAACGCCGCAGCTGAATCCGACTCCAGGTAAGGGTCATAAGCGACCACGCGCATCTTCAGGCCCTGGGCGCAGATCTCAGCTACACGCCGGCCAATGCGTCCAAGGCCGACCACGCCCAGTACCCGGTTCCGCACCTCCGTGCCCAAAAGCCGAGAACGCGCGATCTCCTTGCCCCGCAGGCTCATGTCGCCCCCTGCAATCCGCTTCGCCAACGCCAAGAGCATTGCTACCGCATGCTCGGCCGTGGACTCTGTGGGGGCATCTGGAGTGTGAACAACCAAAATGCCACGCTCTGTTGCCGCCGGGATGTCGATGTTGTCCACACCAATGCCGGTTCGCACGATAGCCTTTAGCGTGGGCCCAGCCTGGTCCATGAACGCCGCATCGGCGCTGACGCCGGAACCGATAATGACTGCATCAACGCCGGGCAGATCAGCTGCGTCATTGCTGACGATGACCTCGATCATCGTTTCCAGATGATCCAGCGCTTCCGAAGTGAGCGGTCGATCCACCCAAACCCGTGGTTTCATGATTATGAGGCTGAAGGGGTCACGCTGTGACCCCCTGCTTAACGGTTTGCCGCCAACTGGGTAGGTGCAATGATTTGAAAATCGTCTGCTGCAGTGACTACCTGGTTTTTGATTCGGTCCTGAACTTCCACTGTGATTCGATATTTTCCTGGTTCCAGATTCTGAGTCGGCAGGCTCTTGATCAGAACCACCCGGCGCCCGGAGAAATACTGCACCGACTCCCCGCTTTCGTCGACTACTTCAGTTACCGTATCCCCACCCCGCAGGAGCTTGTAAGAGACTCGAAGCGAGGGGGTCAACGTCGTCTGGTCAAAGCCGGCATTGTACAGCTGCAGGTAGATCCCCAAGGGTTTCTGCTGGGGGAAAACCTTAGCCAGGCTGGGAAGAACCTTCACATCGCCCAGGACAAACATCTCGTCTTGTTTTGGGATGTGCGCCAGAGGTTGGATACGCTCAGAGAGGATCAATGAACTGGCGGAGAACTTATCCTCGCTGTACGGCGGAGGAATGATTGCATGACGCGTAACACCCACTTTCCCACTGTTCAGGTCTTTCACCACCAGATCGATCTTGTACCTCATCTTCCTGTCAAGGGGAAGGACCTTCTGATAGATAGAGCGTAGCTGCAAACCCTGCTCGAGGTATTCCGGCTGATAGGAACTCAGCACATCATCCTCGAATTCCTTGATGATCCGGTTGGTGATACTGGTAATGATCCCGTAAATGGCTACTTTGGCAACATGCACGCCCCCTTCCTTCTTGTAGGTGAGTTCCTTGTTTTGAAACTCCAGCGTGATGGGGACTAAAACCTGGTGTTCATTAAGTCTGAAGTAATCCTTGCGGATTTTGAAAGGAAGGTTGCTGTAGGTGATGTTGATGTTGACGATTTCTTTTAAGTCTTTGTACTTGATCGTCGGTGGCCGCTGCACATAAGTGTAAGTCTCATAGCGCTGAAAGGGCTGATCCTTTTGGCGCATAATCGTATGCTGGCGGGCCTCATAGCTGCCCGGGTTAAAGTAGGGACGGTCAGCTTTGGTCGACATTCCCATTTCTTCGGCCATAGTGAGTCCGGCACCCGGGACATGCAGCAAGGCGTCCTTTTCCTCCGCGTGTAAAGCGAGCCGATATTCCCCGCTAAATGTGGGATCGACAAACTCCAGCTCTATATCCGAGCCGACTCCTTCGATATGTCGGTACCACCACTTCTCGAAAGGAAAGGTGGAAGTGGTTCCTCCCCCCTCGTAATAAGGCCGTTGATAGGCTCCCCCCGACGGGTGGGATTCAAGCTCGTCCGGTTTTCCGTGCATAATGTAGATGCGTCCCCGGTCGGTCATCCATCCAGGTAACCCGCTGGCGAAGCGTTCGTTGGCGTAGGCGATGCGGCGATAGTGCTCTTCCTTGAACTCGTTGATGGCAGTGGTCAAATCCACGTCGCGCCGGTACCAAAACTGCTCGATAAATTGCTCTTTCTCCTCCGGCGTCGTGAGGTCTCTGAAAACGTCCTCTTCTTCCTCTGAGATGATGTAGACGACGTCCTCTTTCAGCCATTTCTTGTAATAGTCTTCCTGTTCCTCTTGCTGCTGCTGCTCAAGTCTCTCCCTTTTATCCTTCTCCTTCTGCCGATTTCTTTGAGCCTGGCCCAGGGTAGGAAGAAATACAACCAAGATTAGACACGTAATGAAGGAAAAGCTGCCTTTCATAGCCATTCTCCTTGAGACTTGCTGGCCACCACCTCCACCGGAAAACACAATTCGTGGTCCAGCCTCCAAACCAGGCTATTATAACAGAAGCTGCCCTGAGATTAGAAGGGCGTCGGCTCTGCCTTCGTGTTTTCGTACTCAGTAGTGGGTTAGCACAAAAATACCGAAGCACGACAGCACGAAAGCTCGACGGCACGACAGCACGAAAAGACCAAAGCACTTACATACAAAGACCTGACGCTGAAATTTTGCTTGTTTTCCAAGGCTCTGGTAATGAAGTATATTGGAATGCCATGAAGACTGATCAAATTCCCAAATTTGTCTTTGGGCTCTTTATCCTAGGTTTCTTCAGCTTCCGAGCAGCATATGCTGCGGATCTTCCCATTCGAGTGGTCAAGACGGAGGAGGCACGCATTGACGTGTTTGTGGGCGATGAACTTTTCACCTCTTACCACTACGGTCTTGGCTTTGACAAGCCCATCTTCTACCCCCTGAAGAGCCCCGCCGGAAACCCGATTACGCGTGGCTATCCGATAGAGTTGGGTATCCCTGGAGAAGCCCATGATCACTGGCACCATGAGTCCCTTTGGTTCACGTACGGCAACGTAAACGGTATCGACTTTTGGTCCAAGAAGGGAGCTAGCCGCGGGATCAGTGAATCCGGAAAGATCCGTCACACTGGTTTTTCCCGCCTCGAAGGGGGAAAGAAGGGTCACTTGGAAGCAAGCGCTGATTGGATCACTCCGGAAGGGAAGGTGATCTTAAGGCAGAAAAGCCAGGTCGTTTTCCGTGCAGGGCGCAACTGGCGTTTGATGGATCTCACCATCGAACTCACCGCTCACGGTCAAAAAGTGACTTTCGGCGATACCAAGGAAGGGATGTTTGGAATCCGCGTTACTCCAGCTTTGCGGGAGAACCACACAGGAGTTTATCTCAACGCTTCCGGCCAGCACAAAGAAGCGGGAGTGTGGGGAAAGAGATCTCCCTGGGTTGCCCTGAGAGGTAAGGTTCGAGATGAACAGCTGACGTTGGCGATCTTTAACCATCCTGAGAGCACGGGTTTTCCCACCTTTTGGCACGCGCGCGGCTACGGCCTCTTCGCAGCCAACCCTTTCGGAAAGATAGATTTCGAGAAAGGCTCTGAACCGCTGAACTTTGCGCTTCATGCAGGGGAGTCGGCGGTTTTTCGTTATCGAATCCTCATTCACTCCGACAAGCTCATGGGTGAAGAGCTGGAGAAAAAATTTCAGGACTTCGTTAGAGTGGGAGAGTGATCGTTTGAGCTGCGCCCAATGCGGCCTCACTGCGCGGCTCAAAATGGAGCAGCTCTTGGGCACCGGCCGCCCGGTAGACATCCCGAAACCACTGTCTTAATGGACCCTCCGGCATGTTCCACAGGGTGAGTGGTGCGGGGACGATCATAGCAGCTGTAGTTTTGAAGTCGCCGGCGCGCCGGAGAAGAGGGATAAAAAGATGGTGAAGAAAAGCCTCATCCGCTTCCGCCTGGAAATTGTGGAAGTCCACACGAGTATGGAAAATCTCTGGGAGGAACGCGCGGGCCAGCAGCACCCACGGACCAGTCTCCCCCAGCCCAACTAGGTCCAGCCTGCGCACATCCGGACGCTTGAGAATTTCCCGGGCAGCCGCTCTGATTTCATTGACACGCCGTGAACTTACCGTGGGATTGTAGGTGGTCCAGTACTGGACTTCTGAGGGAGGGCTAAATGTGCTTCCTTCGGGGTAAGGCGTCAGTAGGAAAGCCAGCCAGCCGCGCTGCCGGTAGTCCTCGGCGAGTTCTCTGGCCTCCGGCGCTTCGCCCACGACGTCCGGGTAGACGATGAGAACAGCCTGGCTGGCTTCGGTTCGTCCTTCCGGGGCAAAGACCTCCAATTCGGCTGTGCTCGGAGCTGCCCCCCATGCCAGCGCATGCTCGAGCGCTGCTCCAAAAATTTTCCGATAGTCGTAGATCTGACGCCAGTTGTTGGGTTTGAAACTCTCGATTTGCCCAGCGGCCTGTCCTGTGAAGTGCTTGAAGAGCTCTTCCAGTTTCACGGGTGGGTGGGGCAGTTGGGCGCTCAGTGTGGAGTCCTCTTCAACCTGAAAGGCTTGCTCTCGCAAGCCCTCGTCTCGCTTGAGCAGCCAGAGTGCAAACCAGCTGTAGACCGCCTCGCGGCTTTCCTGGTTGTAGTTGTGCTCGTAGTGAAGATGCACATTGGCGACTCGATCCTCAGCTCCGAAAAGCCGGTAAATAGCCTGAATGGCCGGGAATTCGATCTCCGGTGTGTCCTTGGTCCAGTCTCCGCTGGTAGAGACCAGCAGCAGCGGCCGCGGCGCAGCCAGGGCGCCTATTTCCACATTGGAGGCGTTCAGGCGAAGCAGGGGTGCATTTTCGCAGACACATCCTCCCTGAAAGTGGGCTGAAATCATGTTGACGGGAGCGGCCACTTTAATGCGAGGATCGATGGCCGTGAACATGAACGTCTGTGTGCCCCCGCCAGAGGCTCCACTCATGCCCATGCGTTCTTCATCTACTTCAGGCAGTGAAGCCAGGAAGTCTACCGCGCGAAAACTGTTCCACAACTGCAGGCCCATGGCGCTGAAGCCCCATAACTGATGGCGTCGCTCATGGAAGCGGTGAGGGAAAAGCTCCTTCGTCTCGTTGTATCCGATCATGGAGTAGCTGAAGACGACATAGCCCTGCAGTGCCAAGTTGATGGCCCGGCCCGGGACGGACGCTTTGAGGCTGTCTTCCAAACGTCCGCTTTTCCAATGCCCGTGGGGAGACAAAACGGCCGGGAAGGGACCTTGCCCTGGCACCGGCCGGTAGAGGTTGCCCGTTAGATAGAACCCCGGCAGGGTCTCCAGCACCACGTTTTGGACGGAATAACCTTCACGCTCCACGGGTTTGCTCAGGGATGGGTTTAAAGGAGTCTTCTCAGGAAGCGGCCAAAGACCGGTACTGATCAGGATATGGGTACGCAGCTCGGCCGCGCGGCCCAGCCAGGCCTCCAGGCTCGAGTAGCTTTTTGGGGTCTGGGGCTGACGCAGATGGCGGTAATCCTGACCCGCAACGGGGGAGAAAAAAAGGACCAGCAGTAAAAGCAAAGAAACCTTATGGGCGAGGGCTAGCGGTTTCGGAATCATATCGATAGTTACCTCTGACTATTCAAGGTAGACCATTATAAATGCAGTTTGGCCTCACTGAAAAGAAAAGTGCCCACAGCACCCGCAGCGGCTCCCCGTAATTGGTTGCTTGACCTGTTGGTCTGCTCGAAATTAGAATCGCGACCTGACAGTTGCCCCTCTGTTTGAGTTTTCCACTTTCTGAAAGTGGGATGTGTCTGGAGGTTACGTGATGTGTAAGACTCGGTGTTTACGGCTGTTGCTGCTGGTTGGTTTTCTGACGTTTCACTGGGCTTTGTTCCTGGTCGGACGGAGTGAGGCTGCCCGGCCAAATCGACCTAATATTATTTTGCTGCTGACCGACGATCAGCGCTGGGATACGCTTCCCTGTTATGGCAACTCGATCGTCCAAACGCCCAGCATTGACAAGCTCGCCAGTCAGGGCATCGTTTTCAACAATATGTTCGTGACGACCTCGATCTGTGCTTCCAGCCGGGCATCCATCTTCACCGGACAGTACGTCCGCCGTCATGGAATCTGGAATTTCCGCACTGGTTTGACGCAGCAGCAGCTGGCCTTGAGTTATCCCGGGCTGCTGAAGAAGGCCGGCTATCGCCTCGGCTTCATCGGCAAGTGGGGTGTGGATCAGCCGCCCAAAGACCTATTCGACTACAACAAGGGCTTTGCGGGTCAGGGGAAATACCTGATCGAGATAGACGGCAAGCCTCGCCACTTGACCGCGGTCATGGGTGACCAGGCCCTGGAGTTTCTCAACGGCTCCTCGCCGGACACCCCCTTCTGCCTGTCTATTAGCTTCAAGGCTGCCCACGTGCAGGACTCCTACGACCTGCGAAATGATCCCTTCCCATTCGATCCGGCGCTTAAGGACCTGTACAGTGAGGTGACCATCCCGGTGCCGAAGACAGCCGGCAGCCGATACTACGAGCGGCTGCCGGCATTTCTCAAGAATTCGGAAAACCGGATGCGCTGGGCCGTGCGCTTCTGGGGACCCACCCGATACCAGGACTCGGTCAAGGGCTACTACCGCCTGATCAGCGGCGTGGATGTTGTTGTTGGCCGCATCCTCCGTAGGCTCGAAGAGAAAGGCTTCGCACAAAACACCATCATCATCTTCACCGGGGACAATGGCTTCTACCTGGGCGAATATGGTTTCGCGGGAAAATGGCTGCCGCATGAGGCATCTATCCGTGTGCCGCTGATTATTTACGACCCGCGCCTGCCCGAGTCGCAGCGCGGCAGCCGCCGTGATGAGATGGCCCTCAGTATCGACATGGCCCCAACTGTTTTGGAAATGGCCGGCCTAGACATTCCGAAGCGCGTGCAGGGCCGCAGCCTTGTGCCTCTGCTTCAAGGCCAGAAAATCAGGTGGCGAACGGAGTTCTTCTACGAACACCTGTTCGAGCACCCACGAATTCCCCCCACCGAAGCCGTGCGGACTGAACGCTGGAAGTACATCCGCTACATCGAAACCGACCCACTCTATGAGGAGCTCTATGATTTACTGAAAGATCCGCTGGAAGAGCACAATCTGGTACCCAGTGAGGAGCATCAGGAGGTGGTCAAAAAGATGCGCCAAAAGTGGCGTCAGTGGTGTGAGCGAGCCAGGTGAAGGGGGTGGGGGTCAGACCCCTACCACCCCGCCCCTTGCTACTTCAGCCGCTCCTTCGTCCGGCGGCTCCACCACTCAGATGCACGGTCTGGCTCATACTTTGGGTTGGGCTGGGGCATTTGGGCATTCACCGATTGCCGCCAGGCCTTGAGACGATTGCGTAGTTCGTGAGCTTTTTCGGGCATGCGCCCGGCGAGGTTGGTGGTCTCTGAGAGGTCACTCTGCAAGTCGTACAGCTCCACCTTGCCATTGTCGAAGAACTCGATCAGCTTGTAGCGCCCCTGACGAATGGCGCCCGCCGGACGCGAGTGGTGGTAATGCGGGTAGTGGAAGTAGGTATCCTGGCGTCTTAGTTGACCGGTCTGAGTCAGCAGCGGCAGGAGGCTTTCGCCATCCAGCGGCTGGTCGGGCAGGGCGGCACCTGCCGTCTCCAGGAACGTCGGGTAGAAGTCCACGCTGATCACCGGTGTGTGGTTAACCGTGTTGGGCTCCACGACGCCCGGCCAGCGGATGATGAGCGGCACGCGGATACCGCCTTCGTAGAGCGTCCCTTTTTCGTTGCGCAGCGGGGCGTTGGTGGTGACGATTTGGCCCTGGCGGTCAAATCGCTGGCGCAGCCCCCCGTTGTCGGAAAAGAAAACCAATACCGTTTCATTGGCCAAATTCAGCCGGTCCAGGGCCTGCATAATGCGGCCGAGACTGTGGTCCACGTCTTCAACCATGGCGGCGTAAACTGGGTGATTGACCCGGCCTGGCACAGGCGGTTTGATTTCGTATTTCTGGATCAGACCCGATTTGGCCTCCAGAGGAATATGTACAGCGTAGTGGCAAAGGTAAATGAAGAAAGGCTGGTCCCTGTTTTTCTCCATAAACTGGATGGTCTGCTCGGTGAGAAAGTCCGTGAGCGCAGTGCCGGGTTTCACCTCTACTTTCGGTGTAGTCCTGAAGCGCGGGGCAAAGTGGCGACCACCGGTGACGATCGAGCGATCGAAACCCTGCTGCTCGGGGAAATGCGTGGGCGGGCCCAAATGCCACTTACCGAAATGGGCGGTGGCGTAGCCCGCTTTGCCCAGTGACTCGGCCAGGGTGATGATATCCAGTGGCATGTGAGGCGCGTTGAGTGGCTCAACGAGCTTTTCAAAGGGCCGCCAGTGACCGGGAATGTGGGCGGTGAGGCTGAAGCGGGCCTGGTACTGTCCGGAGAGGATGCTGGCGCGCGTGGGTGAGCAGACAGGGCCAGCGGCGTAAGCGTCAGTGAACTTCATCCCCTGGGCGGCCAACCGGTCGATGTTGGGTGTCTCGTTGAAGTTGTTGCCGTAGCAGCCCACGTCCGCCCAGCCTAAGTCGTCAACGAGCATGAGGATGATGTTCGGCGGGCGCTCCTGGGAGGTGCGACCCGCGGCCCCAGTCGGTATAAGAGTACCGACGAGCATTACAATCGCGATGGCGAAAATCACCGGCAAAACTCTTGACCTCTGGCTCCATACAATGCGCATAGATATTTCTTATCATAACGAGACCGCGCCTTACACTGGAAAGTCGAAATGCAGC
>JALLOM010000098.1 GCA_027717865.1 Acidobacteria bacterium AH-259-O06
AGAACGTCGTCATCAGATCGTTTACACAAGGGCCATTTCTGATCCTATCTTCTGGAAGCCAAGCTGATGAGTCTCAAATTTGGCTAATTTGCGCTCTATCGTCAAGCTGTTTGTAAAGTTTCCAAAATGCTTCCACACTACGGATTAGACTAAATCGGGTCTCGACCTTTTCTCGTGCAGCAAGCCCCATCTGCAATCGCCGATTAGGATCTTGCAGCAAGGCGATCAGCTCCTGGGCGAGCGCTTCCGAATCCCTGACGGGCACCGTTCGTGCGGCAGATGTCAGGTCAGCTAGGACACCCACTGCAGTCCCCACACTACTTCGCGCACAGGCGGCAGCCTCCAGGGTCACCATTTCCTGGCCTTCATGGCGTGAGCTCAGGACGCACACGTCAGCGGCACTGTAATAGGCAGGCAGGCGCTCATGAGACACGTGTCCGTGAAAGGTGACGTGCCCGGTGAGGTTGAGCGACACCGTGAGCTGCTGCAAGAAAATTCGAAGCGGCCCATCACCTACCAGGTGCAGATGGGTAGTTGGCTCATGCTTCACCACATGAGCCATGCTGCGAAGCAAAGTCGCCTGGTCTTTAACGGGCACCAGCGAGGCCACGTGCAAGAGTCTTTTCTCACCAGCGAGGTCCATGCGAGGGACATGGTAGCGTGGAAAGAAAAGACTGGTATCTACACCAATAGCAATGGGAAACAAATTCTCGTCGAACCGGTAAGGTCGAGCCAGCCGCTGGAGGTAAGTCGACCCTGCGGTGATGCATGTTGCTTGGCACAGAGCCACCCGGATAAGATGCCGGCTGATTAGACTGAGTTGGCCACCATACCCGATGTCGCTCAGTCTCACCAGCTCTCCACCAAAGAGCGATACAACCGACGGAATCCCGAGCAACCGCCCTGCCTTGACGGCCAAATAGCCAGGCTCATCGGCCCACACGGCGTGAAAGACCTGAAAAGGTCGCCTGCGGTGCTCGGCGGCAATTGCCGCCAGCCCCCTTGCCAAAAGGAGAGCCCGCCAGACACGAGTTGGAGCCCCACCACCCAAAGCATGCACTCTGGCCTCACAAACCTTGTAGTGGCCTTTTCGATACGGGTAGCGGAGAGTGAAAACGTGGATTTCGGCGCGAGTTGCCAGCTGCCGCACAAGGCGTAGCAGTGCAGGAATACACCAATCGTCTTCATGGGCACTGAAGCCCGGCAAGATCAGACCAATTTTCATCTCGAATCAGTTCGTTTTAGTTCCCATCCGGAAAAGGGGTTTTTTGCATGGATCAGAGCCACGAGCGTAAGCGAGTGGGCATCGATCATCTCCTGAAAAGCCGTCTAAGTTATCGTCATCACGACCTTTTTCTCTCATTTATTGTGCCCGCTCACTTACCTTCGCGGCTCTGACATCAGCTGGGCCCGGACTTTCCGAATGGGAAATAGCTATTCATTCCAGAGCGGGCCACCGACAACCGCAGTTTTATTTTGGGACTACCCTTAGCTTAGAGTAAAGAGACATGTCCTTTCCAACTGTTACAGAAACCACCTTATTGGTTGGCGTGTCACGGGCGAGCCATGAGGTTTAGATACTTCGACCGCTCCTTTCGTTGGGTTCAGACCGCCCTGCGCGCCACCCTTCACGAAGACGTCGCCCACAGCACACTAATTATCTTAAGCGGTGAATTCGCTCGCCTTAGCTTGGGCTTCCTGGGCAGTGTTTTCCTGGTGCGCGGTCTAGGGCCGGAAGGACTGAGTGTATTTTCTGTCGTGGGGGCAGCTTTGTTGGTCGGAATCGCAGTGGCGGAGTTTGGTTTAAGCCAGGGAGCCATAAGGCAAATAGCGTCGGACCTCACTCATGCACCCCAACGGGCACACCGAACGGCAGGGGCACTGGCCCAACTCAGGCTGGGCGGCGGGCTCCTTTTGGCCGCGTTCGGGGTGATTTTCAGTGAGCCGCTCACGCACATTTTAAAATTGCCTGAGACTTCTGGATCAGGATTGATTCGAATTGCCGCCCTGGGACTCTTTGCCACCTGCCTCGGCGGGATTCCCATGACAATTTTGAACGCATTGCACCGTTATCGGGCCATGGTTGCTCCTCAACTCCTGAAATCAAGCCTGAACGCACTGCTGATGGGGATCCTTTTCCTGAGCTGGCAGCTCTCGGTACCGGCAGCTCTGTGGGTCGGGGTCATCACCTCGGTGACCGCTGCTGGACTCGGTTTCTTGCTCTTGCCTCCTCCCTGGCGGGCGGCGCTCCGAGAGAAAGTTGGACCATTCAGCCAGGAAAGCCGTAAGCTTATCACCTTTAGCAAGTGGGTGTGGATTTCGGCTATTTTCTCGCTTCTTTGGTCGCAACTCGACTTGCTACTTCTCAATCGTTGGGAAGCACCGCAAACCGTGGGACTCTATGCCCTGGCCCTGAACCTGGCATCCAAAGCAGATATCTTGAACCGCTCCTTGCGAACGGTCCTATTGCCCACGGTCTCAGCCCTTTCGAGCACGGAAGCCTATCTGGGCCATGTCCGCCAGAGCCTGCGACGCAGTCTAATCCTGGCGACGGTTCTAGTCGCCGCACTGCCCCTGGCCGGGCCTTTCGTGGTCTTCTTCTATGGAAGTGCCTTTAGAGGCTCGGTGAGTGTGTTTTATCTTCTGATGGCCATCGTCATTATCGACCTCTTCGCTATTCCCCCTCTCCTGCTGGCCTACCCGATGAACATGCCTCGACTCATGGCAGTTTCTGAGGGTGCGGGGGTGGCCACCTTGGTGGGGGCAGCCAGCTTTCTTATCCCGGGTTGGGGGATGTACGGCGCGGCCCTCGCCAAAGTCGCTTCCAGGATGGTCGCCACATTGGTCACTGGGACGGCCGTGGCCGTACAGCTTCGAAATAGGCGCCAAGGATTGTAGGAGCGACTTGGTGGTCGCCCAAACTCTTCTTGCTGTGTGTTCAGCTCGGGCGAGCCACCGGCTCGCCCCTACGACTTGTAGCCAATTTCACTTTTACTGATTGCGTTCTCTGGGCTGAAGGCGGAGTCAGATTAGTTTTTCAGTGATTTCCTTTGTCTTTAAGAGTGACCAGAGCGGGTTGGGGCATCTGGAAAGATTCTCGCATCCAGCTGTTTGGACTATCCGTTTTTTCAGCGCGCCGATGTCCCCGTAGATCCACTTGGGGGCGCCCTCCACCAGGCACTTGGGTTCACCCAGCTCCAAAGCTTCGGCCACCAGGGGTTCCGCCAGACGAGGCTCCCCCTGGACCAGAACCAAAGCCAGTTCCGACGGAGTGGCGCTGATCAACCGCTGCGCCACAGATTCACCACGCTCAGGTAGAAGTAACAGATCCGCCGACGCCCCTCTTTGCAGGGAACCTCGGCCGTCCTTCAAGCCGAAGATAGAGGCAGCATTTACAGTGACCATTTGGAAAATCTCTTCACCCGTAGTCTGTCCGGTAGCGTGAGCCGCCCGAATCTCATCCAGCAGCGTCGGTGGGCCGCTGAGAGTAGAGTCGGTTCCTAAGGTAACCCGAATATGGCCCTTGAGCTGGGCGATGGGTGCAGTCTGGCCATAAAGGCGCAAGTTTGATGTTGGGCACCAAACCAGGCTGCTGCCCCTCTGGCACATTTTTCGAATATCTTCACCTGTTAGGGCAACACCGTGAACTATGACACTGTTCGAACTTAAAACCCCCATGCGATCCAGATGGCTGATCTCCCCAGCCGAAACACTGTCTACCCCTTCCGCCGCATGGATAATGAATGGCTTCCCTCGGCTTTTGGCAAAGGCCCTGCGGATATTCTGGCCATGCCCGATTGAGTGGGTCCACCCGTAGTCTCTAAGTACCCGGACTGGAAAACGGTGACCAAAGACCTTTCGGTAATAAGGATTATGGTGCACAACGGTCGTGACACCTGAAATAAGGTTCTTGTAGCCACCCCACCATAAGCGATCCGTTAAGGAAACTTGAAGGGTGTCGCTAACAGGGTGGCTCTCGGGGTGATAGATTTCTCTGGCCCAGGCATAAAAGTTCGGGTAGGGAGGCTTTCCCAAGAGGGGAAACAAATTCATCTCCAGATGGTCGTGAGCGTTGATCAGGCCCGGCAGGATGACATAGTCAGACAAATCGAGCACCCGCTCAGGTCGCAACCGAGTCAGGTTGCAGCCTACCTCAAGGATTTTCCCATTTCCGATACGAAGATCACGAACCCCCTCCCTATTTTCTCCATACCAATGCACTCTCCTCAGGAGCAAGTTCATCACCCCTCACCAAGTCTTACAGCTTTCCTAGCCGTAGACGGGTCTTCAGATTCCTCAAAGCTTTCTGCTTGTTTTTCTGGCTGCTTTCGCGCCCTCAGCAGGAATACAACGGGGAAACCTTCATAGAGCGGCTCTTGTAATTTTTGCAACTCGAAACCGAGCTTTACCAAGTTTGCCAGGTAGTGCTCGAATAAGTGAACATGCTGCTCAATGGCATACTCCTGCCCGGTTTTTTCATCTACAAAGGATCGATCCCATCCGCGAAGCGTCGCATAGGGATGAAAATCGGAAATTAGCAGAAAACCTCCCGGCCTCACCACAGCGGCGATCCCTGCCAGGACGGCTCTTAGATTGCCAAGATGTCCCATCATTAGGGTAGCGATGACGCCGTCAAAAGAGAGTGGCTTGAACGGCAAATGCAAGGCATCACCACTTACAAGATAATGGGTCGCGGAGAAGAGCTTCGAGGAAGCTCCTCGCAGCATGGGCATCGAAAAATCCAAGCCCACCACCATCTTGGCCCCACCTTTTAAGGCAAGTCGCGACACACGGCCTTTGCCACATCCCAGATCAAGAACGGCCAAAGCTTGCATATCGGGCAGCATCTGGCCGAGCCCCTTTGACTCGAGGTCCAGTACAGGGTTGCTGTCTTTGCCATAGCTGGCGGCCCAAAGATCATAGGCTTGTCGCACAGGAAGGATAGGCGGGGAGGAGTTCACGCCGAGACGGGATCCCCATTTGCGCCATTGCCCTCGGATTTCTCCTAGAAACTTCACAGGGTTTCCTCTCTTATGGGTGATATTGCATAGTCAAGATAAAATGGTCCGACCAGGAATTAAACGGTGGAACATGTGCCACGCGCTCGTCCAAAGTACGTAGGAATTTATACAACTTGGGATATCGTCTGGGAAAATTCTCCATACGGGGAGGGGGACTCAGGGACGCCAAGCCTTGAAGACGAATCTTTTTAAAGCCATTTCCAAAGGCCTTTAATATTTGCCCTGGGCTGAAATAGTAGGTTTTAAAATACACTCCCTCGATATGGGCCAACGCGCCGTTTCGATGCAATCTTCGAACTGCTATCTTGAAATGGCCTCGGAAGATCAAGGCTAGCTCCCAAGGGCAAACCGGTGGCATCAGCACCACCGTGATAAACCCATCCGGCTTCAGCAATCGCCCGACTGAACTCGATACCACACTTAAATTCGCGGTGCAGTTTAATCCACCGAAATTTGAAAAAACGTAGTCGTACCGCCTATGTGGAATTTCTTCCAAACTTGTGAAGGAACATTGTTGCACTGTAATTCGGTCTTGCAATTTGAACATTTCCACTTTCTGCTCAAGCTGTGAGATCATCCCGTCCGACAAGTCCGTGGCATGGACTTTGAATCCGTGCTGTGCAAAGAAGACCGCATCTAAACCGGTTCCGCTGTTCAGTTCTAGAATGTAATCGCTCTTTTTCAAAAAACCCATCACGTGCGTACGAACCTGACCACGCATCCATTTCAATATTTCATGGTTCTCCTCGTAGGCGTCATATCTGACTGACTGCCTGGAAAAGGCCTGGTTAACGAGTTCAAGTTGTGTATCAACGCAAGGCATATTTAAACGGCTTCATCACATCTTTCGGAGGACAAGGTCCCTTTACTAGACCAACCTGGTCGCTTTTAGATTCAGCGAACAAGTGCATTTTCGACAAATGGGATTCGTTTTCACATCTAAGGAGCGCCGGAAATTGATCGCTTGATTTGAATTCAGGATCTCGTCCAAAGGTTTGTCGTGAATGTTTCCCAGAGAGCGATGGAAAAAGCAAGGCCGGACCGTGCCGTCCGCTTCGACAACAGTGGAAACCCAGGGTGCATTACAAAAGATTTCCGGGAAGTCCCCATCCCCGTGGAGTGCAGCAAAATATCGCGGCAACCGGCGTAATTTATCCGGGGATTCCGCGATGAAACCGTCCCTGAAATCGGCAGCATATTCAGAAATGGTGTCTTCCAGCACCTGCTGGAATTCCGCGATTTCTTTTGCAGTTAGGACCACTTGTGCAATCTGTTCCTTGCCCCAGGGTGTCGGTCGATTGAAAGCGGTGGAAGAGACATCCACTGCCAGAAAGGAAATTTCGTCGACATCGATTTCATGTGCCGCTTCAACAATATTGGGCAAATCAAAAAAATTGGCGCGTTGAATCACACATCGGGCGGTCACTCGGAAGCTGGAGTTGATTAATTTTAAGGCCTTCACTCCTTCCGCTAGACGCTCGTATGCCCGGGGAATATTGCGAATCTTGTTGTGGATTTCACGGCTGCCGTCAAGCGATACGATGACTTCATCACACCAGTGAATGACCTCGTGTGCGTGTGCCTGCAGCAAGAGTCCGGTGGAGAGCAAAGTAATTTTTGTTTGCAACTCCTTCAATGACTCACAAAAGGTCCACAGATTGGAATGCATCAACGCTTCGCCGCCGGAAAACACCACCTGCCGGACCTTGAATTTTCTGAAAACATCCAGGTGTTTCTCTAGAGCGCCTCGCGAAATTTCCTGCTTGTGCTCATTGGCTCGCCAGATGTCACACATCACACAGCGACAGTTGCAGCGGCTGTGGGGCATCAGTAGCACTATTGGCAGGGAATGAATGCGATGGGTAAGGAAATTTAACTGACGTCTGGCGATGTCTAAGACCACAGAATTTCCCAAGCGTAAAAAAGCCATCAAAAACCAGTCGTCTCTGGCCTTTGATAAGAGAATAGTTTTTGCAAAACTTGCAGTTCGATTGGGTAATCGTAAAAATGCAAGTGATATCTCCAGCCACCAAAAGTCTTCAAAATGGTTTTCCGGACTCCCGTTAATTTCATATCAGTGGTGGTCGGGTAATACGCATTCACAACCCGTTCAAAGTTGCGAACTTTCTTATAGATTTTCCCATCACACCAGGGAGTGTCTGGTTCTCGGCGCAGGGCAAATTTTTGCCATGTACCCAGCACCCAGTCGTCAAGCGTTGTCGGGAAAGTGAAGCCAGCTGCCTTTGCCCGTTCATATAAATCTCCTTCGCCGGCGTCCAGGGGAACCGGTGTATAGGCATATAGAATAATTTCCGTCGCCGGATTAAGTTTCTTCAGTTTTCGGATAAAGTTAATGGTAGTTTCCACATCCAGTTCTGGATCTGGCGGATTGCCCAGTACGAAAGAGTATTCTGGAATGATGCCGTATGATTTCATTTTCAGGGCTAATTCCAGACTCAATTGAGTGGAAGCCTTTCCGCCTTTGTTCATCCGCTGCAGCATTTCATCCGAGCCGCTTTCGGCACCGCAAAATACCATTTTCAATCCACTCTGTTTCATCAACTGCCACGTAGAATCTTTATATCCGTGCAATTCGTCCACACGTCCCAACGCCCACCAATTCATGCCATAGTTTTTTATTCGATCGCAAAATTCTGCCACCCTCGGTTCTGATATGAAAAAATCCATATCGTGAAACAAAATTGCGTTGACGCCATATCGGTCACGCAGCAGTTTAAAAGTAGTGGCCGTTCGTTCCGGTGGTTCCGAAAACCAGCGACGATTGCTCATGCTAACAATGGCGCAAAAGTTACAAGCAAAGGGACAACCAAAACTGGAGTTGTGATCCGTAGTGCGGCTCCCCAGGTAGTTGTTTCGAATATATTTTTCCATTTTAACGCGGTGGTAGGGAAACGGAGGAAACTCTTCGATTGGGCACAGCGGGCGCGAAGGATTCTTTGTAATTCTGTGGACCTCTCGACGGGAAAGCCCGTCAATGGTAGAGACGTCCCCACCATTTTTCAAGACATCCAGTAATTCCAGCAGAGTCAGTTCACCTTGACTGTGGACGACATAATCTACATAACCCGATTCCAAAACGACGTGGCTATGCTGCGTTGGAAAATAGCCACCCCAAATTATTGGTAAATCTGGAAATCTTCGCTTGATTTCTTTGGTTAAAGGCACAGCCTGATTCAGTTGCGGACCCGGCATCACCGTCATCCCCAGTGCGGAAGGCTTCTTCTTCCCTATAATTTCCAGCAACTCTTGGGCAGGATTGGTTAGTAGATTACCGTCCACAATTTCATATTCGTGTTTTCCTTCCAAAACGGATCCAACTGCCAGCAGTGACATGGGCAGAGGCGCCTTGTTGGATGTGGTGCTAGTAGGGTTATATAGAATCAAAATGGCTTAATCCGTGCTGCCTGTTTTCCCTTGTTTTTTTCTGATTGTATCGTAGGAATTTCAAATTGCACAATCATGTGCAGCGGGTTCGAACTGGTTGTGACAGGATCCAGGCAGTGAGGAGACCGATAGCCCAGATTGACACCAGAGCGGTTAAGAGGAATGATTGCCCAAGTTTGATCAGGTCGACTACTATAGAGTTGTCGAGAATCAAACGGGACCATGCCCAGGAAACGTCGAGTCGTGCTTTACAATCCACAGGCCGAGTTCTTTACCATGCCGCTGGCACTGTTGGCCGTGGGTTCAGCCCTGGATCCGAGGCGCTACGAAGTCTTGATTGTGGATGGGCGGCTGGAGAGAAAGCCTTTGCAAAGGCTCCTTCCCCTCTTGGAGGATGCGTTTTGTCTAGGAATTACAGTGCTCACCGGATCTCCCATCGGTGACGCCATTCGGGTGAGTCGTGCCGTCAAAGCACAGCGCCCGGATTTGCCCGTCATTTGGGGAGGCTGGCATCCCTCCCTCTTTGCCCGTGAGTGTCTTGCGGAGGAGTTGAGCATCGACACAACTGTGCGGGGACAGGGTGAAGAAACTTTTCGGGAGGCCGCGGAAAAATTCCCCGCATTCGCAGAAGTCTCCGGTTGCGCTTATCGAGACAACGGTCAAATAGTGGTTAATCCGCCGCGCGCCTTGCGAGACATCAACACCTTTCCCGCTCACAACTATGATCTCATCCCGGTCGAGCGTTATTTCCGACTTAAGAAGCGTCGACAGCTGGATTACATTTCCTCGCAGGGATGCCAGTTTCGCTGTGCATTTTGCGCCGACCCATCCGTTTATGACAGAAAGTGGGTGGGATTGGATCCCGAGCGAATCGGTGAAGAAGTTGAATTTCTATGGCACAAATTTGGCTTCATGGATCTCAACTTTCAGGACGAGACCTTCTTCACGCGCTGTTCGCGAGTTGAGGCGATCGCCGAACAGTTTCTCCGAAGAGGGATCAGGATCACCTGGGCAGCGACTTTACGTGCGGATCAGGGAGTGAGAGTTCGCGAAGAAGTGTGGCAAAAGTGTAAGAAGTCCGGTTTGAGGAGAGTCATGGTGGGAGTAGAGTCGGGATCTGTGGAGATGCTGAAGTGGATGGCCAAAGACATCACCCTGGAACAGGTTTTCACAACTGCAGAAAGGTGTGTACGCCATGGCGTAGCAGCCATTTTTCCTTTCATCGTTGGCTTTCCCGGAGAGCCAGAGGACAGCGTCAATGAAACACTTAAGATAGCCAGTCGATTGCGATCCATGAGCACGGATTTTCAGGTGGTTATTTTCTTTTATCAGCCTTATCCCGGCTCACCGATTGCGCCGTTGGTCGAAAAGGCAGGTTATCCGTTGCCGCGTACCCTGGAGGAGTGGTCCAAATTTGACTACGTACATTCCTGTGGTCCGTGGGTGGATGCCAAGAAGCGACGCAGAGTTGAGGCCTTCAAGCTCTACCAGCGCTTGGCCTGGAGCAGACCCTTCTTGTGGCGACAGCCAGTTCGGAGATTTGCTCAGTGGCGTTGCCGGCGGCTGATCCAAGCCAAGGGTCAAACTCCGTAGGTGGGTCCGACTTCACCCAAGCTGGCATTATGGTACAGCTGCTCCAGAAGTATGGCGTCAAAGCAGGCCTTTTTATTATGTTGGGTTACGAAGGGAAGAGTATCCACGATATTGAGATGACCGTGAACCATTTGAAGCAGGCGAATCCTGACGCCTTTCTGACCACGGTTGCTTATCCCATCAAAGGAACACCCTATTACGAGGAAGTCGCGGAGCGCGTGATTCCCCTCAAGGCATGGGAGGAGGGAAGCGACCGGGACCTGACAATAGCTGGTCGGCATTCTGGCTGGTTTTACTCCTTCGCCACACGCTGGATGGTCGGAGAAGTCCTTTATCATAAGCAGCGCCTGGTCCCAGATCGCGACTATGTGCGGATGACCAAAGCCCTGATCAACGCCAAAATCG
>JALLOM010000099.1 GCA_027717865.1 Acidobacteria bacterium AH-259-O06
TATCTGACGGGAGAATTCGGGGTGCGCAGTGAGATCAACATTTATGTGTCCGAGCGAGGCCCGGAAGTGACGACACCGGCCCAGGATGAAGTGCTGCTGCTGCCGATCAGCTGACAGCGGGTCACCACCATCGTCGGGCCTGCTTATCCAGCACCTTCAGTTCGTCCCCGATTAGATTGAAGGTCAAAATGGTAAGGAAGATAAAGGCTGCCGGGGAGAGCAGCCAGGGAAATTGGGTCATCACGCGCACGGAGGTCGCCGCTGCCAGCAAATTTCCCCAGCTGGCATCCGGTTCCTGAACACCAACCCCCAAAAAGGAGAGAGTCACTTCCCCCAGGATGAAGGCGGGAATCAGGATTGTACTTTGCACCAGCAGATAGTTCGTGGTGAAAGGGAGGATGTGATGCCACAGGATTCTCCAGTGTGACGCTCCCGCCACCCGGGCCGCTAATACATATTCGCGAGTCCTAAGACTCGCCACCTGGCCTCGGATCACCCGTGTCACAGAGGCCCATCCGATGAGGGTGAAAATCAACACCATGACCCAATACAAATCCCAAGTTCTCAATTGGAGTGGAAACACGGCCCGAATCGCCAGGATGAGGAATAAACCTGGAAGTGAAAGGAACATGTCCACCAAGCGCATGAACAAGGTGTCAATCCATCCCATGAAATAACCGGCCAATGCCCCAAACAGCGTTCCCAAAACCGCTGTCAAGAACACTGCTACTACTCCAATACTCAGAGAAAAGCGCGCTCCATGGAGGATTCTCGAAAACAGATCTCGACCCAGGGCATCACTGCCGAGCAAAAAGATGTTCCTGGATGCATCCTTCAGTCCGAATAAGTGAGTTCGCCAGGTCACTCCCATCCACCGATAGGGCGTTCCTTCCACAAGGAAATAAATTGGAAGCGGATTTGGGATCTCCCGATATTGAGGCGTTAGATCTTCAATCTGGTAGTCGTAGATAAAAGGGCGCAGATGCCAGTTCCCCTGAGCGTCGCGAAAATGGATTTCGGTGGGAGGACTGTAGAAAAATTCCCGAAACTGCTGTCGGGGAGAATAGGGCGACAGAAATGGTGCTGCAAGGGCAAGAAGATAAAAGAACACCAAAACAGCTGCTGAGCCACGCCAGATGAAATGCTTCATTGGTAGCGAATCCGTGGATCGTTCCAGGCCAGAACCAGATCTGCCAAAAGGTTGGCAGCTACAATCAACAGCGCGGAAACCAGGACACAGTTCAGCACCACAAAAAGGTCTCGAGATAGGATCGAGTCGACCACCAGGGCGCCCAAACCGGGCCAATCAAAAATCTTTTCAACCACGACAGAGCCGCTTAAAAGACCCCCAAAGGTAATCCCCGTAATAGAAATCATTGGATTCACAGCGTTTCTAAAGGCGTGAAGAACAACGCGATAGGGGCGCAGGCCCTTAGCAGCAGCAGCTGTGACAAACGGCTGCCGAAGGGTATCGATCATTTCCAGCCGGAGGTTTCGGACGAAGAAGGCAATAGTGGGCAGTGCCAAGGTGAGGGAAGGAAGTACCAAATGATGCAGTCCTCCGGTACCCCCAATCGGAAACCAACCGGTTCGGAAAGCGAAAAATAAGAAAATTAAAGAGGCTAAAACCGAAGGGAGAGAGAGTCCGATCAGTGAGAAGAACAGAGCCAGTCTATCCAGCCCACGACCTGGATTGAGAGCAGTTAAAATGCCCAGCGGAAAAGAGACTATTATCGTCAAGGCCAGGGCACTGATGGTCAAAATGACGGTATTTGTGAGGCGCTCTAGAATCAGCTCAACTGCTGAGCGCTGCTGAGCAAACGAATAGCCCAGATTTCCCTGCAGGACTTGTCCCACCCAGGTAAAGTATTGGATGTAAAAGGGCTGCTTTAACCCATACTCCTGCCGGAGTTCTTCGATTCTCTGTCGAGGAATCGAAGGATTCAGTTCCATCTCACTTAGATAATCGCCAGGAATCAGCTTGAACAAAGCAAAAATCAACAGGGAGATCAGAAACAAGAGAGGTATCGTCTCCAGAATCCGGCGAAGAACGAATCTAAACATGATGTCCAAGACCTTGAGTGCGAATGTCGCTTCTACCGAGTATGAGTGATCTTCTCAGAGCTGACAACTGACAATAGACAGAATCCAGAATTCAGAATCCAGAATTCAGAAGTCCTCGGGAATAATCGTGCAAACAACGAAAACTCGAGGCTCCAGCCCCGCCTGCTTCCAGTTAATTTAGTGAGGGAGGACATAAGTGTTGAGTCTTCTGGATTCTGGATTCTGAATTCTGGATTCTGAATTCTGTCAGTTGTCAGCTGTCAGTTGGCCACCCAGAGCTCCCACACATTCCAGAGGCTGTAAGGAAACAAACTGCTGGGGCGCACATTCTTGAGCCGATTCTTACTGGCGATCAAAGTGTCCCGATGAACGAGAGGAATAATCGGAACCTGCTCGGCTAAAATATGCTGAACTTTCCGATAAAGGCGCTGTCGCCTCTGCTGGTCCAGGGTCGTCACCTGCTGGAACATTAATTCATCGATTCGTTTCTCCCACTTGCTCGCCGGTCGAGATTGATTGGGATTCCACATATGCATTGGACCGCTAGAAAGAAGCACATTCATGTGATCAACCGGCTCCACGGGCAATTCGATGTTCATAATGGCCGCATCGTAGCGGCGAGAGCCTAAGATCCGCGAGATGACGGCACGCAACTCTTCTTGGCGCACAGTGACCCGCATGCCAATTTCTTCCAAATCCTGCTGTATAATCGCGGCAATTTTTCCCGAGATATCATCGGCTCGGGCCAAGATCTCAAGCTCAACTGGTCGACCTTTCGAATCGACCAAAACCTCACCCGGTCCCTCCTTTTTCCAAGAAAATCCCCCTTTTTGCAAAAACTCCCGGGAGCGACTGGGATTATACTCGTACCGACGTGCATCAGCGGTATACCACGTTTGAAGGGAGGATGGAACTAAGCTCCAAGCAGGCTGAGCGTGTCCGAGATAGACGTTGCGGACGATGGTGTCGCGGCTGATTCCCGTGCTAATTGCCTGGCGAAATTTTAAATTACCGAACCACTCTCTTTTTCGAGGCGAAAGATAGTGTTTCCCCGATGCAGCATCTTTCCCCATGTTCAGATTGAGCCAAAAAATAGAAAGGTTGTTTGAAGGTCCAGCATCCTGAAGATTGACCTTTTCACTTTTCAACTCCTCAAGATCCTCCGGCCGCAGGTAGTGGTCCAGGAGATCAAGTTCGCCAGCCTGGAAGCGCAGCAGTTGAGTATTCCGCTCTCCGATATAGTGGAAGACCAACTCGTCCAGATAGGGCAGGCGGGTGCGGTGGCGGTCGACTTTCCAGTAGTGTGGATTGAAGTGAAAAACGGATTTCCCCCCCGGTTGGTGGACAGCCAGCACGAAAGGTCCAAGCCCCGCCATCTCTTGGGGTGGGGTCCCCAGGTTCCAGTACTCCTCGATCTTCTTTGCCGGTTCTTGAAAGAGGTGACGGGGAAAAATCGGAACCGTCGTCAAAATGTATGGAGCGGCTGCATAGGGTGCTGGAAATTTGATTTCCAGCGTATGGGAGTCAATCGCTGTGACAAGCAGGGGTTTGCCATCAATCAGCAATGCGTCCTTCACCGTATTTTTCGAACCTTCCTCATAGATTTTCTCAAAGGTGAATAGAACGTCCTTTGCGCTGAGAGGTACTCCGTCTGAAAACCTCACCCCTTTTCGTAAGGTCAGAGTTACGGTTTGGCCATCTTCTGAGACCTTCCATTCCCTGCAGATTCCTCCCGTCACTGTGTGCTGAACCGGGTCAAATTCCAAGAGGGTGGCGGTGGTGAGATACCCGACGAGCTTTGCCCGATTCTCTTGGGCGTAAAGAAAGTTGAAGGTGCTCGGTTCAGCCAGTAGAGGATAATGGAGACTTCCTCCCACTTCCCCTTCGGTTTCGACAATTAGAGCGTCTTCAGGAAGAGGGAGATTTCGGGAGCCCGTTGGAGTCGATTCATCCTCTCCGCTGCAGCCGAGCAGGATGAGTAGGCTGATAATGAAGAAGACAAGTCTATTTCGGTTCATGGCTTACTTGCCACCGGCTGACCAGCTTACAGCTGACAGCTGACAACAGACAATAGACAGAATTCAGAATTCAGAATCCAGAATTCAGAAGTCCTCGGGAGTAATCGTGCAAACAACGAAAACTCGACGCTCTAGCCCCGCCTGCTTCCAGTCAATCTACTGAGCGTGGCCGACACAAGTGTTGAGTCCTCTGGATTCTGAATTCTGAATTCTGAATTCTGTTAGCTGTCTGTTGGGTTGTCTGTTGTCAGTTGTGTTGTCAGCTTACAGCTGACAGCTGACAAGCGAGCCCGAGGGGGGGGGGCAGGCCTGAATTTTTGATTTTTGGCTTCATTCCTGTATGTTTTAGAGGAAATTAGGCACAGTGGGGGCCACAGATGAATTTAGTTAGGGACAGACACGAATTTCGGAAACCGAAATTCGTGTCTGTCCCTAACTAAATTCCTGACATGAAAGGCAGAATCTTTTCAATCATCTTAATAGCTTCTTCGTGCTTTACCACTCTGCTCGCTCAGTCAGAAAAGCCGAGTGGCCGTTGGCTGTTTGAGGCCGTCACTGATACCGGGAAAAAGATTCCTCTCTTGATCCTTCAGATCTCTACTAACGAAGGAACTCCCAAAGCAGCGATCCTCAGTACTTCGGCGCCTTTTGAAATCAACCTTCAAGGTCTAGAGCTGGACCAGAACACCTTTCGATTGGAGCTGGAGGCCGGCCAGGGCAAACTCACCTTGACAGGAATTCTTCATGAAGACTCCATTAAAGGAGCCATCCAGGGCTTCGCCTTCAACGACTACCTTTTTCTGGCTTATCGAACGCAGCTGGAAGGGCTGGAGAGGCTAAAGGAGGCCACCCCAGAAGAACTCCAGGCTTTTCGACAGGCCATGCAGGTTGCAGGCCCGCAAGCACGCATCGAAGCTTTCAAGCGATTTATTGGAAATCATCCCGACTCTCCCTTGAAGGGCCAGGCCACCCTGCAGATTTTCAAAAGCTTGGTTCGGATCAGCGATGACGATCGCGAGCTGCTGGCAGCGGCGGAAGGCGCCATCGAACTGGCTGACGACAGACTGACGGCAATGAACGATGTGGCCTATGCTCTGGCTGTTGAAGAACGTCTTCTGGATCAGGCCGAAATCTATGCCCGCAAAGCTGCCCAGGGGGCGAGGGAAAACTCTCCAAGCCAAGGTGCCTTCCTGGATACTTTGGGCTGGGTGCTTTTCCAAAGAGGACAAGTTGAAGACGCAGCGCACTACTTGATCCGCGCTTATGAACTGGCACCTGAAGGGGAAGTGGCCTTCCATCTGGCTCGAGTCCTGGAGGCTGAAGGGAACGAGCAGGGTGCGCGGAATCTTTACCTGAAAGTTTATGTCAATGGCGGAAACCACAATGCTCTTGAAAAGGTGAAGGAACTATATGTGAAAGAGCACGGGTCTCTGCAAGGGCTTCACGAATTGATTGACCTGGAATACGAAAAAAAGGCACCGCTGTTTGAGGCGGGAGAATATAAGGGAAAGACAGGTGGAAAAGTGGTTCTCGCTGAGCTTTTTACTGGATCAGAGTGTGGGCCCTGCCAGGCTGCGGATTACGCCTTCCACGGCCTGCTCGAGCATTATCCAGACAGTGTTGTAGCAGTTGTGAAATACCATCTTCACGTTCCCGGGCCGGACCCGATGACGAACTCAGATACCGAGAAACGGGCAAATTACTATCAGGTCTTCGGAACTCCGCAAGCCATTTTCGGTGGCGTGAACAAGAAAACGGGCGGAGGTTTTGCCGGCGCAGCCGTGAATCTCTTCAAAACTTATCAGGACATCATTGACCAGCAGCTGGACGCCGGATTTTCCTTACAGCTCGACGTACAGGGAAGCCGAGAAAATGATGTAATTCGAGTAAAGGTTCGGGTAAAAGTGGAGGATAATCTATCCACTGAGAATTTGCGGCTTCGCATCGCACTTGTGGAAGGAACAGTCCACTATACCGGCTCCAACAGAGTACACTTTCACAAACAGGTGGTCCGCAAATTGCTCGCAGGCGCCGAAGGTCTTCCCCTCAGCACAGACGACGGGGGAGCGGCTGAGTTTGAGCTGACTCAAGACCTTAACGAACTCGAGTCCGAGCTGGCGCAATACTTGAAATCCTTCCAGAAAGAGTATGCGTACACGTTTAAAGAACTCACCTACAAGATCGATCGTGCCAATCTGAGTGTCCTGGCCTTCGTGCAAAATGATGCAAACAAGAAAGTCCTGAACGCAGCCTGGGGGCCGTGTCTTTAAAATTTAAAATTTGGGAAATTTGGGAGGGAATTGGGGAATTTTCAGACACCAATAACATCAGCGTCCATGGGTAATGATCGAAGTTCGGATGTCCGAAGGCGAAAATTGGTGTCTGTCCCCCAAATTTCCCAAATTTTAAATTTTAAAGACACGGCCCCCTACTTCCTTCTGGCTCCTGGATTCTGGATTCTGGATTCTGACTCCTATTCCTTCAAAAAGCGATTTCTGCTTCTTCTCGTACATAAATTCTCGCTCCATTTTCCTGACCTGTGTTCCGAAGAGATTTAGCTCCTTAGCTAACAGTCCACCAACGACTCCGATCACCACGGTGACCACGGCAGCATACTCGTTCAGCTGTACGGTGAAGGCAAAAGCAATGATCCCCAACAGCACTGTGACGAAGTACAAGAGTAAAACGGCTTGTCTTTGGCTCAGGCCTAAATCGATCAGACGATGGTGCAGGTGCTCCCGATCAGCCGTGGTTAATCCCCTTCCATTCACGTAGCGACGCGTCAGGGCCAGAGCCGAATCAAAAATGGGAATTCCGAAAATGATCATGGGGATGACCAAAGAAGAAAGGGTAAAACTCTTCTGAAATCCAGTAATCGACAGGCATCCCAGAGAAAAGCCCAGGAACATACTTCCAGTATCCCCGAGAAAAACCTTAGCAGGGAACCGATTGTAGCGCAGAAAACCCAGCGTCGCTCCAGCCAGTGCAATGTAAAAATAAGTGACATCACCAGCCCTAATATTGACTGAGATCAGAAAGAGCGTCATCGAAGTAAAAAGGGCAATACCACAAGCCAATCCATCCAACCCATCAATGAGGTTCATGGCATTGGTGAGAAACACAATCCATAGAACCGAAAGAGGAAAGGCCAATACTCCCAGGTCGAAGAAGTCCCGCATTTCTCCGACCAGGGGATTGCTAGCCAGCTCAAATTGTACTCCCATGGAGACTGCGATAACGGCTGCGATCAATTGACAGGCCAACTTTAGAAAAGGGTTCGCATTGCGGGTATCATCCCATAACCCAACGGCAATGATGACCATGCTTCCAGCCACCATGCCCATCAAACTAGTGTTGACGATCCTGGAAATATATACGTTGCCGGCAGCGCCTAACAGAAGTGCAATCGCCACGGAGAGAATAACCGCTACACCCCCTAGTCGAGGAACGGGAGTTTTGTGGACCTTTCTTTCCGTTGGAATGTCTACCGCACCAATCTTTCCTGCGATCTTTATAGAGAGCGGCGTCAGGAGACTGACCGAGCCCAGGGATACCAGGAATAAGAAGAGATAAATGATCATCTAATTTCCGAGCTTTGATTCCTCTTTTTGGAGTTCCGGCCCAACTCGATAGAAGCCCGTCCTGCTGCTTTGACCTTGCGGATGCGGTCGATAAACTTCATGGATCATTTCCACCATTTTCGCCGCCGAATGCTCTTTGCGGACTCGCCGAGCGCCCTGCTCACCCATTTCTCTTCTGAGATTCGGGCGGGTGATCAGCCTCTCCAGCCGCTCCGCCAATACGTCCACGTCGCCAGGGGGAACCAGGTATCCGGTCACCTGATCCTCTACCAATTCCGTCAGGCCACCTACCCGAGTGGCCACGACTGGCTTGCTCGCGGCCATCGCCTCCAGCACCACCCTTCCCATTCCCTCGTAGAAGGAAGGAAGAGCAGAAATGTCCAGGATCGCCGTGATTTCGGGAACATTAGACCAAAAGCCGGTGAAAATCACGGACGTCTCTATGTCTAAGCGCTTCACTTTTTCTTTGAGCTTCTGTTCCAGGTATCCTTCTCCGACGATCAACAGCTTGACTCGGTGCCCACGATGGAGAAGCTGCTCAACGGCCTCCATCAATACCTCATGGCCTTTGCCATCCCAAAGTTTGGAAACCACACCAATCACCGTGTCTTCAGAGCCAATTCCCAACCTTTTTTTGAGCTCCGCTGGAACAGGCTGAGTTCGAAATCTTTCCACCTCAATTCCGCTGTAAATCTTGACGAGCTTCTCTGGCGGAGCGATTCTCTCCCGCTGCGCCCAATCCATCATGGGCTGCGAGATGACGATCATCCGGTCACACCACCGTGCCGCTGCCCGCTCCAGGACAATGAACAGACGGCGATAAAAAAAGTTCTGCTCTTCGTGAAAGGCAAAGCCATGAACTGTGTGAATGATGATGGGGACACGATTCTTTCGAGCGGTGAGTCGTCCTAAAAAACCTGCTTTCGAGTTGTGAGTATGAACGATATCAAATCTCTCTCGAGCCAGCAGGCGATCCAACTGCCAAAGTGCATGAAGGTCTTTCAAAGGCGCCAATTCGCTGACAAAGTTTCGGATCGGATGAAATTGCATGCCGGCGCTACGAATCAGCTCCTGTAGCCTTCCTTCCGGCGCACAGGCCAGTGCCGGTTCGGCTCCGCAATCACGGGAGCCTTGCATAGTTAGAAAAGTGTTGATTCCAGAGCCGCTGACAATGGGCAGGGTGTGCACATGTAAAATACGAAGCCCGGCTAGAGAAAATTTGTCCATCTGTCTATTATTGTACTGAATTTGCCTCATCCGGGGGCATTAGCTGGCTTGATAATTCTCACAAAAACCGGATTCGACAACACTTGGTAAACCCCTCCGGACACGGCTCTAAGCCGAAAGTAATGTCGGCCAGATGGGAGCGGCTGCTCAAGAGTGATCCGAATGGGAAGAGGCTGCTCGATCCGGTGCACGACTTCCCCATTGCGGATTAGTTCCACTTGAAAAGCTTCACCCCTTTCTGGAGGTTCCTCGAGCCAGTCCAGATGAATGTGAACCTTGACCGGGGCTTCTCCCTCTGCTCGACCTCCTTGAATTGCTGTGTTCCCATCTGTAGTTTCCACGCTAAAATCGTACAAGCGAAGCCTTTTCTCGAGCGCCTGAAAGGTGGCGTAGGCGTGTCCGTTGCGCAGTGCCTCCAAGACGGCCACCTCAGACTTCTCCGGCGCCAGCAGAAGCGTTAGCCCACTACCCAGGTCATACCACCCTCCGCCCTTGCCTTTGAAGTAATGAAAATCGATTCCAGTCGTGACAAAAGGGGGGGGGCTGGTGCGAACCCTCGATGTATTGCATTAGCGCGAGGTCCCATGTTTTACCGGGCAGAGTTGCCGTGATCCAGTCGCCATAGATCCCTTCAAAACCATGGTAACCATCGGTTAAAAGAAGATCTTCCGGGTGGGTTTGGCTCACCATTCGAGCTCCTCTCACCTCAACATCCCGGAAGCGCGCTTCCGGATAGCTCCAGTAAACCACGCCCCCGTTTTCACGCACATAGTCGATCACAGACTGATATGCAGCCACATCGTGTTCTCCAGAGTATGGATCGGAGAGTTTACCAAAAGGGTAATTGTTCCAAGCTAACAACAATCCCAACAACATAACGGCTATCGCAGGCCCCCAGGGCCGCCGCTTTTGCCGGATCACGTAGTACTTTAATCCAATCTTCTTTCGACGCCTCACAAACAGAAGACTTGTGCCACCGACAAATAGGCCTACGGGGACCAAAATCAACTTCCAATCTTTAGGGGTGTTTTCCCAGGTCGCATTTCCGATGACGGGTAGGTTCTTGATCTCCTCTTCCGTGAGTCCAAGTACGACAAGGTGACGGTCAAAATCATGGAGTGTGAGTTCCGTCCACGGTTTTCCCTTCCAGTAATAGTAAGGAGCTGCTTCTACTGCCGGGATAATGAGCAAATCAGGAAATTTGCTTTGGGCCTCCCGTACAGCAGCAAAGTAATTTTCGACACCATGATCAAGGACTGCTGGCCGAACCATCTTATTAATCCCCTTGAACCCGATTCTGTCGAGCGGCCAAATCCCGTACATGACAGTCGTCAAAAAAGAATCAGTGAGTATGAGAACGTCAATGTCCCGTTCATGAGCAAATTGGGCCAGCTGCAAAACTTCATACTGGCCATTGCTAAACGTGGAGTGGACGTGGATGGCGGCCGAATACTGTTCCAAATGCACCTCGGCAG